>NZ_QOWC01000019.1 GCF_003574465.1 Methylobacterium crusticola | reverse complement strand
CGATCTCGTCCTTGTACTTGTCGTCCTGAGCTTCGCCCTTGATGCCCTCAAGCTTCAGGAAAATATCGACTGCCATTGGACGTCTCCATAGATAGTGGCAGTCATCATCCTGGTCGAAATTGGTGCGATCGCAGGTGCGTTTCCGCACACGAGCCGCTACCTGTTTGTTACTGAAACCTATGAGTGACAGCTGTCTGGCAAGCTCTAGCTCATGATTTCAGAGTGATGCATGAGCAACCCCGGTCGACCGATGCGGCGAATGAGAAATTTTTAAATGACCTAGCCGAGTGGAAATTCATTAGACCGCTCTGTTCCGAGAGTTGCGCAGTGTTCCAAGCTCCGGGCGGCATCGCTTGTATGATTTCCTAAATATCCAGCAATTTTGTGATTAAATCAGATGTGAATAGGAAGACGGTTTATGATAAAACTAAATGGGACGGGCGAAGTAAGAATTGCGGAGAGATACAGCATGCTTTTCCTCTACTGAAACGATCTTGCTGCCTCCGCCCGGTGGGATAATGCGCATGATGCTGCTTGGATCTTTATCGTGCAGATATATATCACCAAACTTGTCAGTATCGCCCGAGTAGCCGGCCGCATGTATGAGTTCATGCGCTAGAACCTCGTTTTGCGGATTGCGATGTCGAGAGTCGATCAAGATGTAGCTCGGCCATGAGGCGGTTCTGTTTGCGTCATTGTCTCCGGCTTGAATGGTGAGACCTGCCCCATCAGAGAGGTAGCAGAAGATTACTGGTATTCCGCGACTGCTCGGGTAAGCTTTCTGCGCTGCCAAGCGGAGCTTCTCGGGTTCGCCATAACCATCCCGCACCGGTGCGAATTGTGGGATGGTCATCGGCCGGTAATTTGGCCGACTTGGATATGGCTTTACCACCAGATCATAGCTAGCAAACTGATAGTTGGCTCCGGCTATAAACTTATCGCAGACTTCCTGCCATCGAGCGTCCGCAGTTGCAAAAAGCTGAATATCTAGAGCAATCATTTGGATGATCTCCGTACGGCGATACCGGCTGCGCTACAACACGATGCACATAGGTGAACCCGACGATAAATATCATCTAACTGCGTATGTAGCGGCTCCAGGAGCCCTCTTAGCCTAGCAAATGTGAATAGAAAATGAGTTCACGTCTTCAAGGATAACAGATAAACGTAAGATCGTCAAACGTCAAAGCCTTTAGCCCACGATTGGATGTCGCTGGGGGTGAACGCGATCGATACCTTCACATGATGCAAGATCGTGCAACGGCTGCTCTCATAGTCGCCGAGGTCACGTCGTTGGCAACGCGCAGCGGCTGCTAAGATTGTCCGTTTGGAGCCCCGGCTTGGCTCGGGAATGGCAGGGACATCTCCTGGCTACTACCACAACTCAGCGGTTTCTTCGCCGGCTCTGGCGAACGAAAGGATGTCTTAAGCTGGACCACGCCGAGCAAGCCGGGACTGGAATGATCGTTCCGCTTTGATGCGGTCTTCTTGCATCCCGGCCCCTGGATGCAGCGGGCTGGATGCGACAGGATCGTCAGGACCGGCTGCAGCCAGCGGGACAGGTCTCCGCGCCAGTCATCGCCCGCTGCCAGCGCGACCTCCCGCGCTGGATCATCCTACCAGGCGAACCCTCCGCTCCATCCTGTCGTCCCTTCAACCTGCCAAAGTAGTGCTAGAGTGTCAGTGGAAGAGGTACCAATGAGAAATAAGGAGTCTGCGTCACTCTCTCGTTCATTTTTACTAATTCGGAAATGATTTAAGATGATTTGGGTATGGATCTGCGTTGATTTCGGTAGAATAAAGTGTGTACGATCCTAGTTTAGGCGAAATCGGGACCCGTAGTTGTCGCCTCCTCGACCATGAATATCCCGGGCGACACCCGCCCACAGGAGCATCCCTGTAGAGCCCTAGGTTGGCTCGGGTGCTCAGGCACCTGATTGGCATCTCGGCCGTTGGCGAACGGATAAGAAGGGCGGCGCTTGCCTATTGCTGTCTCCGTCACGCTTGACGTCACTGCGGCTCGGCGCCAAACCCAACGCGTTTCTGTGCGTATTGACTACGTAGAAGCCTTGTCCCTGTTATCCCCTTTGACGCTGATGGCATCCGCTTTATAGATGCGCTAGTGGTTTCTGGAGACCGAAGCTCATGCGCCTTGCTGCGCTCGCTATCGCCACCATCTTAGCAATCTCACTAGCAAGCGCACAAGTCAGGTCGCTTGACTTTACGGCGGCTGAGACAGTCTTCAACGCTCTTGATTTCCGCACCAGAGTAATCACACAAGTTCTGTTGATCGCAAGCGGATATCAAAACTCTGTTCCTACTGAGAGCTTTGGATTACGTACTTTTGGGGCATTGAAAAGATTTCAGGAGGAGAAAGGTCTTTGGCCAAATGGAATACTGACTGGCGTTACATCCGATCGGCTATTTGATGTTGCTTCACCCCTGCTAAACGAGTGGGACTTCCGGCTGATTGCACATCCCGGGAGAGATCGGCAGATCTGGATACCTCAAGGACTAGGTTTGCGGCCACATCCGAACAAGAGGGGGTTAACATTTCAAGACGACGCAGAAAGACTCAAGGTATCTTACAGCTACTTCCGGGAGACCGATCTTGAAGCAGCGTATGCAAGCATACTTGATCGGAAGCGGCGCGAGGGTTTCGCCGTTCATTACAGTGTTATCAAAGATGGTTGGTTCGTCGTCTCGGCTACTTCGCCGAATGGTCGAGATGAGTACCTACGCTATCACCAAGATGGCGACGGCATTCTCGGATTCAGCCTCTTTTGGGAGAATGCACGCGGCAACGTGAACGGAGAGCGTGTTGCGATCCTGATGTCTGCCTCCCTCGGGTCGGTCATGAATGGCCGGCCAATGGTCGATCCTCCAGGGAGAAGCCAGACCACTCCGCAGGTTGCTTTAGCGCCCGCCTTAAAGGCACAGGAGCCGGTTCGAAACGACAACCCGCCCATCCAGGCCACACCTCCTATGAGCGTGACACCTGCACCCGTCCCGCCTGTAACTCCGAAAGCGGAGGAAAAAGGAATCTCAACGGGGACCGGCTTCTTTGTCGACGGCGCGGGCAATCTCGTTACGAACGCACACGTCATCAAGGACTGCAAAGTCGTAGTGGTCAAACTTAACGACAACAAGCCTCCTCATAAAGCACGGGTGGTCGCAACTGATAACGCGAATGATTTGGCCCTGCTCTCCGTAGAAAACGGCACGGGTTACAAGTTCGCCTCGTTGCGAACAGGAACTCGGCTGGGAGAGGGAGTAGCAGTATTCGGCTACCCCCACACCGACATACTAGCGAGTTCCGGAAATTTCACGATCGGGAATGTTACTGCTCTAGCAGGGATAGGCGATGACAGCCGCTACTATCAGATCTCTGCCCCTGTCCAACAAGGTAACTCAGGTGGGCCACTCCTCGACAACTACGGTAATGTCATTGGCGTAGTCGCCGCGAAGCTGAATGTCATCAAGATGGCGGCCGCTTCGGGTGACTTTGCCCAAAACATCAACTTCGCAATAAAGAGCAGTGCGTTGGTAAGCTTCCTCGACTCGAATCAGATCGGCATTAAGACAGGCACTTCGTCCGGCATTAAGCTCGATCCGCCTGATCTAGCTGATACGGCGAAGGGTATGAGTGGTTTGGTAGCTTGTCAGTGAGCTTGATGAGGCGAGCCCGGCTGCAATCACGTACAGGATTGCCTCAGTGAAACCCAGGATTGGCATGATTGACTTCGGGCTACAAAGTGCTCAGAGGTGTCCTTTGCCGTTCCTGAGTGCCTCTCCTGCCGAATGCTCTGGCCGTATGAACCAAATAGCGGTCAGGCAACAATCATAGAGCGCACGAACGCGGTTCTATTCATCTCCTTGACATCCGGATCAATCATCCGAACGTTTATGAAGCTGCGCCGAGCCGGATCCCACGTTCTCTCCAGAGCCTGATCGGGCGTTCCACAGAGGCAGGTCATCACACGTCCTTGTGGGTACTTTGCTATTCCTTTGAACGAGGAGTGACTCCTCGCTGCCTGGCGCCCATTGTGGCACGACGGGAGGCGGCAACTCAACCTTGCTATGTGTCAGGGCCTGCGGCCCTGCCCTGCAAGTTTGGCATCACGCACCGCCGTGACCGAACCATCGGCTCCGTGGCGTGTTCTCTTTTCGTTCTGATCGATTCGGATGGAGGCGAGCACCATGCAGGCGAGAGCATCCGGAGTTGCATCAAACCCCTCTGCTCCCCCACTCGATCCTCAAACCACCACTTCCTGCCCCGTTGAAGCCATCGCCGCGGCCTACCTTCGGATCACGTCAGGCGATCCATCACATGCCCTGCGCTGCGCCATTACGGACGCCCTGGCCGACCTCATGGAAGCCGAGAGACGCATCCGTGAGCGCAGTCGCGTGATTTCCAAGGGCAACGTGCGGGGTGCTGTGGACGATGCACCCTGAAGAGCCGCCGGAGCCTCGCTGCCTCGCCACGTACCCCTACGTGGTCGTCCGGGTGGCCTGCTCCCTCTGCCCCCACCGTCATGGCAGTTACAGGCTGGCCCGTTTAGCGGCGAAGTTCGGCCCCGAGATGGCATTGGATGAGGTGCTGGACCGGATCGCCCTGGACTGCCCTTGGCGCTCACATAGGCGGGAGAAGAGCCAGTACGTGCCAAAGTGCAGGGCGCAGTTCCTGGACCTGGAGAAGCCGAGGAGACCGCCGGATCTGCCACCGGGGTTAGCAGGGCTCAGGGTGGTGCAGGGCGGGAAGGGGTAGCTGTGGGAGACACGCCAGTGCCGGCTGAGTATGACGCCATGCATGAGCTGCGTGGGAGCCTGCTCGGAGGCTGATACCCGCTTCTCTTGCCCGTCATTGACGGGACAGACTTACAACCATGACGGACGAGAAAGTGCCATGGCTGAAAGCCGGCAAACTCGGACGGGTTCACCCGCTGAACTGGAAGGGTGTCGCCGCTTCCATTGCGTTGTTACTCGTCCTCATGGCCGGCAGTGTCGCAGAGGGTGCCTTACGTGAGTGACATCCTGTTTTTGGCACATCCGTCCCGGGCGGCCTGGAGGCGGTGGCGGTCTCACTCGTGGCCGTGGGCGCTGCCGCACGAAACACAGGAGGTGAGCCGCGCCAGACCGCCACTTGAGCTATGCGTTGATTACAAGCAAGTCACGATTGTTCCCGGGCAGGAATGCGAGCGTCATGAAGTGCCGCTTCGAACGAAGTGCAAGGCATTATTCACGATCCTAATAATGGTATATACATCTAAATGCTTGCCCAAGTAGTCAGATCATCGGTCATGACCCTGCAATCAGAGAAATTTAGCGTCTAACTGCGTGTCCAGCCAGAAGCGCGTTCAGAATCGCCTCTCGAACATCTTCTTCCAGACTCGAAAAAGGCGGGAGGTTGATCGCGACATCTCTTGTCACCGGGAGCTTGTTCTGGCCGTCGAATATGGCTTCAGCACTACGCTTCACGTCGTCAAGAGACAGTATCTTCGTTTTAAGAAGGTCGGCTACGGTCAAGGTATGTTGATCGTGGTACATTGTGGGTGCCTGTGTCCGAGTACGCGACTGACAACCGTACATGGGCACTGAGGCCATTCAATGAGCGAATGGGAAGTACCTCCTGGGTGCAAGGCCCGGTAGTGCTCTGCCCATCGGGTGTAGGCCGATCCTTGTCACACCGGTGTCACACCGCGTCACACGAGGTTGGGCCATTGTGCCATCCGTGGCCCCTTGCACGGGCCTCACGTGCCGCTATGTTCATAGGCGTAACAGATTGGCCTGCATCAGGAATTTTAGAGGCGCTACTGAGGGGCCGCGGTCAGCACCCGTAGCTCAGCTGGATAGAGCGTTGCCCTCCGAAGGCAAAGGTCACACGTTCGAATCGTGTCGGGTGCGCCAAACTTCCCAATGATTTCAGCTCGCGCCAATGATTTCAGTTCGCGCGCGGCCGTCGGCCGGCGAAGGATCGACCGCCGGGCGGGCGTGGCTGTCGGCCGGGTGAGGCGTCCGCCGGGCGGGGCCTCGGTGCCGGATCAGTCCGGACGGCCGTGGCGCCGGATCGAGCGGACGGTCGGAAACGCGTCGATGAGGCCGCCGCCGAGACGGGCCCAATCCTCCGTCGTTCGCTCCGCGGCTCCCCGCGGGGGCAGGTGCACGCCGGGGTCGGAGCGTCGCGATCTCCGCTCCGGGAGGGCCCAGATGCGTGATAGCCGAACGGCCTGTGCGAAGGCGGTCTTCATGGCGGCTCCTCTGCCGGTTTCGGGTGCGGGGATCGGCTGCGTCAGCCGTGCGGGACACCTCGTGGCGGGTGGGTCGTGGGCGGATCGTCCGTCGCGATCCTGTCGTGCGGCCGACCCGGCTCAGCTCCCGGGGGCGATGCACCGGAGGATGAGCGCGAGCTGGTCGGCCTGCTCGCGGGTCAGGCCGGAACTGACCGCGTCGCCGTTGCGGTAGAGCGTGTAGGTGCCGTCCTGGGTCGGCCGGATCCGGATCGAAGCCATGCGAATATCCTTGGATGTTGCCGGCGAGCGTCACCCCTTAAGCTTAACCATTCGTAAACGGGCCGCAACCCCGTCCCGGGCGGCCGCCGCGCGGCTCCGGTGCACGGTGGCGGCGTCGGGGCCGCGCCCGTCCGCGCGGCGGAGCGTGCGGGCGGTCGATCCCGGGCAGGGGCCGGCGCGGCGGGGGGCGGCTGAAGCCCGGGCGCGGCGCGCACGAGCCCCCTCCCCGTGCCCCGGGCGGCGCGCGCGAGAGACCTCCGCGCCGGTCAGGCGGCCTCGGCCGGTGTCGGCGGCACGCGGCCCCCGCCGTGGGTGTGCTGCGCGAACTGCCCGATGGGAGCCGGGCGACCGATGAGGTAGCCCTGCGCCGCGTCGCAGCACTCCTGGGCGAGGAAGCGCAGCTCCTCGGCCGTCTCGACGCCCTCCGCCACCACCGGCAGCCCGAGGCCGCGCCCGAGCCCCAGCACCGAGCGCACGATCGCGGCCGCCTGGGCGTTGCTGTGCACCGACCGGACGAAGGAGCCGTCGATCTTGATCTTGTCGAACGGGAACGTGCGCAGGTTCGACAGCGACGAGTAGCCGGTGCCGAAATCGTCCATCGCGACCGTGACGCCCAGGGCCTTGATGCTGCGCAGGGTGTGGAGCGCGCGGGCCGGGTCGCGGATCAGGGCGGTCTCGGTGACCTCGATCTCGAGGCGCCGCGGCTCCAGGCCCGACTGGAACAGCACCTCGTGCACGAGCCGGGCGAAGTGGGGCCCGTGGATCTGCACCGCCGAGACGTTGACCGCGACGCTCGCGGACCCGGTCCAGGTCGCCGCCTCGCGGCAGGCCTCGCGCAAGGCCCACTCGCCGATGGCCAGGATAGCGCCGCTCTCCTCGGCGATCGGGATGAAGACCGCGGGCGAGACCGTGCCGCGCTCGGGGTGACGCCAGCGCAGCAGCGCCTCGAACCCGATCACCGCCCCGGTCTCGACCCGGGCCTGGGGCTGGTAGACCAGCTCCAGCTCGGCGCGCGCCACGGCGTGGCGCAGGTCGTGCTCGAGCTGCCGGCGCTCGCGGATCTCCGCGCCGATCGCCGGATCGAAGAAGCGGCAGGTGCCCCGCCCCTCGCTCTTGGCCCGGTGGAGCGCCGCGTCCGCGCAGGTGAGCAGGGCGGTGCGCTCGCGCGCGTCGTCCGGGTAGACCGCGATGCCGACGCTCGTCGTCACCTGGGGGGTGGACGGGTCCGGCGGGCTGGCGAGCTGCCCGATGATCTGCCGGGCCAGGCGGCCCGCCGCCTCGGCGTGCGCGCAGGGCGTGAGCACCGCGAACTCGTCGCCCCCGAGCCGCGCCATCATCTGCGTCCCGTCGAGCAGGCCCGCGACGGTCCGGCCGAGGGATTCGAGCACGGCGTCGCCGGCGGCGTGGCCGTGGAGATCGTTCACGTCCTTGAAGCGGTCGAGGTCGAGGCAGAGCACCGCCAGCTTGCCGCCCGCCGCCTCGGCCACGCGCATGGCCTGGTCGAGGCGCTCGTTGAAGCTCGCGCGGTTCGCCAGGCCGGTCAGGGGATCGTGGTGGGCCAGGAAGTGGATCCGCCCCTCGGCCAGGCGCCGCGCCCGCAGGTCGCGCACCGCTACGGCGTAGTGCGGCTGGCTCGCGTACGCGACCGGCCGCACGATCAGCTCCACCGGCAGAGCGGTGCCGTCGGGCAGGAGCAGGTGCGCCTCGACGGGGTGCTCGAGCCGGGTCGCCAGGGCGAGCTGCACGGCGGCGCCGGGCAGGTAGGCCGAGAGCGGGGAGCCGGCGATCTGGCCCGCCGCGAGGCCGACCAGCGCCGCGAAGCTGTCGTTGGCGCTCACGACGAGGTCGCCGGCGCAGACGACGAGCCCCTCGACGGCGGCGTTGGCGAGGCTGCGCAGGCGCTCGCGCTCGACGGCGGCGTGGCGGCGCTCGCGCACGTCGAGGGCGAGCGCGGCGCCGGCGAGCAGCAGGATCGCGAAGCTCGCCAGCGCGACCGCGCCGGCGAGCCAGCGGGTCGGGACGGCGGTCTCGGCGACCGCGACCGCCGGGTCGGGCGTGATCGTGACGGCGCCCATGGCGGTGAAGTGGTGGCCGCAGATGGCGAGCAGCAGGAGCAGCGCCCCGCAGGTCCGCCCCGCCGCATTCGTGCGGCGCCGGGTGCCGAGCATGGCGAGACTCGCGAGCAGCAGGCCGACCACGACGGAGGCGGCGGCGGGGACCGGGTCCCAGGCGAAGCGGCCCGCGACCTGGTAGGCGGCCATGCCGGTGTAGTGCATGGCCGCGATGCCGCCGCCGACGACCGCCCCGCCGAGCCAGCCGGCCCAGGCCTCCTCGGACGCCGCCGCGACCGCGAAGCCGCCCCCGACCAGCACCACCGCGAGCAGAAGGGAGAAGGCCGTCAGGCTGACGTCGTAGCCGCTCGGCAGGCCGGGAGAGAAGGCCAGCATGGCGATGAAGTGGGTCGCCCAGATGCCCGAGCCGCCGGCGAGCGCCGCGACGAGCAGCCAGGCCACCCGCAGCCGCGGCGCGGACCGGCGCGCGTGGCACAGCAGACCGGTCGCCGTGAACGCCGCGAGGGCGCAGATGACGATCGCCAGGGCGGCGAGCCGGACGTCGTGCGTGTCCACGAGGCAGCCAACGAACGTCATCATGATGAGAGACCACCCGACGGGAGCAGGGCCGGGGCTCCGGCGCGATCGTCAGGATCCCGAAGGTGACAGAAATTGCAATCTTCGGTTGTTATTGAGAGTTATCAATCTCCTACCGGGATGGCGGGGAACGGCGCGCCCCGCCACGGGGTCGACCGACGCCGATTCCGTGCCGCGCGTTGCGGCGGAGGGAGCCGGCCGGGCGGGGTTGCCGCGCTCGCCGCCGCGATCGCCGGCGATCGGGTTAAGCACCTAGCCGGACAGGGGTTTTCTCCGCGGCCGCGGCCGAGATCGGTTAATTTCTCGTGACTTGCTAGTCAGAGCAGAATTTATCATGTAGATCCCCCAGTAACAGGAGACCCAGATGAGCGAGAACGAACCACCTGACACTGCGTTGATCGATCTGACGGCCGACGTCATCAGCGCTTACGTCTCGAACAACACCATCAGACCGACCGATCTGCCGGATCTGATCGCGTCCGTGCACGCCTCGCTCGCCACCCTGGCCGAGCCGGCCGCCCCCGCGCCCGAGAAGCTGACGCCCCCGGTGCCGATCCGCAAGACGATCACGCCGGACCACATCATCAGCCTCGAGGACGGCAAGCCCTACAAGTCCCTCAAGCGCCACCTCTCGGGGCGCGGCCTCACGGCGGACGAGTACCGCCGGAAGTGGGGCCTGCCGCACGACTATCCCATGGTGGCCACCAACTACGCCGCGGCCCGCTCCGAGCTCGCCAAGAGCTTCGGGTTCGGCAAGGACCGCCGGAAGGCCGCGGAGTAGCATCCGGGCGCGGGCGCCCCGGGCGGCGTCCGCGGAGCACCGGGCCGCCGCCCGAGGCGACAACGGCCCCGCCGTGGCGGCAACCGGCGGGGCGCGAGGGACCATGAGCACGTTTCACGTCATCATCGAGACCGCGGCCGGGCCGCTGACGCTCGGGCGCGACACTGCCGCGGCCGCCGTGGCGACCGGCCGGACCCTCGAGCGGGAAGGCATCGGGACCGTCGCGGTCGCGCCCCCGGGGGGCGAGCCGGTGCCGCTCGCGGCCTTCGCCGCCTCGCTCGTCGCGGACCAGCCCGACTGGGATCCCGCCTGACGGGTCGTCGCTGCCGGACGCGGCGCCGGACAGGGGCGCGTCCCCGGCACGCCGACGGCGCGCCGGCCGAAGGCCGAACCCTCCGGGCGGGCGCTCCGCCGCGGGTCGGCCGCCCGGTAGTCGCGGTCGCGGGCCTCCGCTCCGAGGGAACATTGCAGCGCAGCATGCGTTTGTGCAGTGCGGCATGGCGATCTGATCGTCGTGCCGCAGCCCTCCTAGGGCGTTTCCTCCCTGACTCGGGCCGCTCGCAAGGGCGGCCCCTTTTTCGTTGCACCTGCCAGCCCCGCCCGCCCGGCGCCGCCGGCGGGCCGGGAGCCGGGCGACCGGAGCGGGGCGCCCGAGCGTCCCGGCCGTTGTATCACGGCCGAGCCTGGCTATCATCGGCCGTGCGTCGGCTCCTGGAACCCCATTCCCCCCGTGCCGGCGCGACTGCGGGCCGGATGCCGGCATCCGGGGATCCGCCGCCGGCCTCCGGCCCGCTCGCTTTGTCGCCGAGGCGACCGGAACCCGCCCGCGGGCGACGCCGGGGCCGCCCCCGATCCTGCGGCGTGTCCGGACCCGGCAGGGGCGCGCGGCGTCGGCTCGGGCGCGTGACGGGCCGCCCCCGATGCGGCACGGATCGTGCTCGCACGAGCCGTCCCACAGGAGCCGCCATGAACGTCACGCCGCTCTCCCCGCCCGCCTTCCGGGCGCCCGCCATCCTGCTGTCGGGTCCGGTGGACTACGACATGTACAAGGACTTCCGCCGCCAGCTCGATCACGCCTCGCAGCAGGACCTCGTGGTCGTCGAACTCTCCACGCTCGGGGGCGACCCCGAGGTCGCGCGCATGATGGGCGAGGACATCCGGTTCGTGAGCGAGATGGACGCGGAGCGCCGCTTCGTCTTCCTCGGCAAGGCGGCGATCTACTCGGCCGGCACGACGTTCATGAGCTTCTTCGCGCGCGCCAACCGCTACCTCACGCGAGGCGCGCGGCTGATGATCCACGAGCGCAAGCTCTCGAAGGAGCTGCGGATCGACGGGCCGCTGACGACCTGCATCGCGACCGTGAAGGCCACCCTGCACGAGATCGAGAGCTCGATCGCGATCCAGAACGAGGGTTTCGCCAACCTCATCAACGGCTCGCGCGTGACGATGGAGGAGGTCCTCGAGCGCGCGCCGGCGAACTGGTACATCGAGGCGGAGGAGGCAAAGGCGCTCGGCCTCATCGAAGCCGTGCTCTGACGGCCTGACCGCGCCGGGCCCCGCGCGGCGCGCCCGTGCCGACCCCGCGTCCACCCGGCCGATCCCGGCCGCGCGCCCCCGCCAACGCGGCCCGCTTGCCGCCGCCCGCGAGCCCGCGCGATCGCGGGCTCGCGGGCGGTCCGACCCTCCCGGCCGGTGCGGCCTGCCCGGCGATCGGCAGCCGGCATGGAACCCGTTCCAGGGACCGTCTGTTGCGTTTTGCGGTGCAGCAAGACCGCCGAGGAGCGATCATGATCGGACCGGCGGAAATCGAGGACATGAGGCTGGAATACGCGGCCGCCGAAGCCGCGGCCGGCAGGGCCGGGCCGCCCGGGGCCGGTCAGTGGCCGCCCGCGCGCTGGTCCTGGGGCGTCGGGCCGACACGGGACCCCACGCCCGGCCCCCTCCCCCGGCGCTCCGACGAGGCGGCCCGGCGGTTGCGGCATCGGGTTGCGCCCTCGTATCGGTAGAGAGCCCCTCGCGCCGCGTGGTCGGACAATTATGCCGCAATCCTGATGTATGATAGACTCGGACCGATATGTTTTCCCAAAACAATATTTTCGGCCTTGAAAGCAATCGGATCGTCACGACATAGATGAGACAACCTTCCCGGCTGGCCGCCCGAACCGGCGTGCCGATGGCGGCGCGCGGTCTTCATCGATCCGGCGCAGGAACGAAGGCCCTCACGGCTCTGCGGGCGACGTCCGCGCCGGCCTTGCGCCACACGCGGATACGAATCCGGCGCCACGGAGCGCCCCGCGCTTCGCGGGGCCGCCCTGTCCCTCCAAAACTGGTCGCACGGGCCCCTCGCGCCGCGCGGCGCGGAGCCCGTCATGTACAACCCCTTCTTCCCCCTCTTCAGCGCCATGATGCTCGCCCTCGAATCCCAGAAGGTGGTCGAGCTCCGGCTCGTCCGACTGGCCTGGGGCGGCCGGGACGGTCGGGACGAGGCGGCCGCGATGGTCGCCGAGAAGATCGATGCCGCCGTCGAGGCCACCGCGACGCTGATGGGCGGCGGCTCGCTCGAGACGGTCGTGTCCCGCTACCGGGAGCACGTCGCCGCGAACACGAAGCGCCTGACGGCCGCGTAGGGCGCGCAGCGTCCCCATCCATGCCCCCCGGCGACCCCGCGTCGGATCGCTCCGCGACCGGCGTGCCGCCCCAGCCACGACAGGATCCCACCATGACGCAGCCCGTCACCGCGCGCACCTGGCTCGCCCCGGCCCTCCTCGGATCGGCGGCCGCCCTGGGCGCGTCCGCGCTCCACGCGGTCGCCAGGACCCGGGAGGCGGAGCGGCGCGAGCCGCCCGTCGGCCGCTTCATGACCGTCGACGGCGTGCGCCTGCACTACCTCGAGCGCGGCCGGGGCGAGCCGCTGCTGCTCATCCACGGCAACGGCACCATGATCCAGGACTTCCTGGTCAGCGGCATCGTCGACGAGCTCGCCGAGCGCTACCGGGTCATCCTCATCGACCGGCCGGGCTACGGCTACAGCGAGCGCCCGCGCGGCGTGTGGACGCCGCGGGCCCACGCGACGCTGTTCCAGAAGGCGCTGCAGCAGCTCGGCGTCACGCAGGCGGTGGTGCTCGGCCATTCCTGGGGCAGCCTGGTCGCGGTCGCCCTCGCGCTGCAGGCGCCCGGGCTCGTGCGCAGCCTGGTGCTGGCCTCGGGCTACTACTACCCGACCCTGCGCGCCGACGTGCTGCTGTTCTCGCCGCCCGCGATCCCGGTGCTCGGCGACGTCCTGCGCTACACCGTGTCGCCGCTGGTCGGCAGGCTGATGCTGCCGGGCCTGATCCGGACGATGTTCGCACCGGCCCCCGTGCCCGAGCGCTTCGACCGGCAGTTCCCGAAGGACCTCATGCTGCGGCCCTCCCAGCTGCGGGCCTCGGCCGAGGACGCGGCCCTGATGACGCCCGTCACGGTGGAGCTCCAGGAGCATTACCGCGACCTGGCGCTGCCGGTCGTGATCATCGCGGGCGCGGACGACCAGGTCGCCGATGTCGGCCGTCAATCGGAGCGGCTGCACGGCGAGCTGCCGCAGAGCACACTCGTCGTCGTCCCGGGCATGGGGCACATGATCCACCATCTCGCCCCCGCGGCGGTGGTCGCGGCCGTCGACCAGGCCGCGCGGCGTCCGCACGCCCGCGCCGCCTGAGCGAACCCGGACGGGCCGACGGCCTCGCCCCCGCGCGTCCCCCGGGCGCGGCCGGGGCGGGCTCACGCCCGGTAGCGCAGCGCCTCGACCAGCAGGGCGAAGGCCGGGGCGGGCTGGCGCCGGCTCGTGTAGTAGAGGTGGTAGCCGGGAAACGGCGCGCACCACTCGGCGAGGACGCGCTTCAGGCGCCCCCCGTCGAGGTAGGGCTGCACGCGGTCCTCCGGCAGGTAGGCGAGGCCCAGCCCGTCGAGGGCCGCCTCCAGGATCAGGGCCGTGCTGTTGATCACCACCTGTCCCTCGACCCGCACGTTCAGCGCGCGGTCGCCCTTCTCGAACTCCCAGGCGTAGAGGCCCCCGCGCGTCGGCAGGCGCAGGTTGATGCAGCGGTGGTCCGTCAGTTCCTGGGGCGTGCGGGGCTTGCGGCGGCCCGCGAAGTAGCCGGGCGAGCCGACGACGGCCATGCGCATGTCCGGGCCGACGCGCACCGCCACCATGTCCTTCTCGACCTGCTCGCCGAGCCGCACGCCCGCGTCGTAGCGCTCGCTGACGATGTTCGTCAGGCCGTTGTCGATGACGACCTCCACGGCGACGTCCGGGTAGTCCGGCAGGAGCCGGCGCAGCCCCGGCATCAGGATGGTCTGGGCCGCGTGCTCGCCCGCCGTGATCCGGATGGTGCCGGCGGGCTTGTCCCGCATCGCCCTGAGCGCGGCGAGCTCCGCCTCGATCTCCTCCACCTTCGGCGCCACATTGCGCAGGAGCCGCTCGCCGGCATCCGTCGTCGCGACGCTGCGGGTGGTGCGGGTCAGGAGCCGCAGGCCCAGCCGCGCCTCGAGCCCCCGCATGCTGTGGCTCAGGGCCGATTGCGACACGCCGAGCTGCGCCGCCGCCCGGGTGAAGCTCCGCTCGCGGGCCACCGCCACGAAGGCGAGGAGGTCGTTCAGGTTCTCCCGCGCCACTCATGAGCCTCGTTCATAGCCCCATGCCGCTTTGACCACCTAAACGCGGAGGCGGGCAAGGGTTACCTTGCGGCCATGCACACGCGGCCCGTGCGGGCCGCATTGCCATCGGGAGATCAGGCCATGGAGATCAGGCGCAGCGGCTCGCAGCCCTCGGGCAAGGGCTCGGCCGAGTGGTTCACCGGCTCGGTCCGCGTCGACCCGCTGTTCAGCCCGCCCGAGCCGGCCCGGGTCGCGGGCGCGCACGTGACCTTCGAGCCGGGGGCCCGCACCGCGTGGCACACCCATCCCTTCGGACAGACGCTGATCGTCACGGCGGGCCTCGGATGGGCGCAGCGCGAGGGCGGCCCGGTGCAGGAGATCCGGCCCGGCGACGTGGTCTGGTTCGAGCCCGGCGAGAAGCACTGGCACGGGGCCACCGCCGCCACGGGCATGAGCCACATCGCCATCCAGGAGAAGCGCGACGGCAGCCCCGTCACCTGGATGGAGAAGGTCACCGACGCGCAGTACCGGGCCTGACCTCCCGGGCGCCCGGGCGCGCCTCGGCCGGCGGGCAGGCAGCGCCGCGACGCCACGCGCCCGCGGCGCGGGCGGCCTTCCGGCTCCCGGCCATCGGCTGCCGGGATGTCGACGCGCCCGCATCGCCGGCCGGGAAGCCGCGACCTCGCGCCGGGCGACCTCGCCGGGATCCGGCGCGGCGGCCGGGCACCGGGACGGGGTGCGGGCGCCGCCCCTAGGACCCGACGGCGACCATCGGTCGCTGAGGGGAGCGCGCGCCCGGCGCGATCCGCCTTCGCGGCCGGGTCCCGTGCCGGCCGATGGCCGGGTCGTCGCCCACGGCGATGCGCCCCGGGCCCGCCGTCGCGGGGCGCATCGCCGGCCCGATTCATGAGACGCGCTCATAGCCCTATGCGGGTTTGGACCCCTGATCGCCGGGAGCGCGCGCGGTACCTTGGACCTTATCCAAGGTGCCCGAGTTACCCCGGGAATCCCGCTTTCGACGGGCCGCCCCGCGCGGGCCCGTCCACGCAACCGCTCCGGAGACCGAGATGGGACGACCAGGAGAATTCGAAATGAGCCGCCGCGAGCTGGTCGCCGGCGCGTCGGCCGCCGCGGCCCTGACGACGCTCCCGACGCGGGCCGGCGCCGCGATCGCCGCCGCCGACACGCCCGTGATGGCGAAGGTCGCCCTCACGGTGAACGGGCAGCGGCGCGACCTCGACCTCGACACCCGCACCAGCCTGCTCGACGCGGCGCGCGAGCACCTGCACCTGACCGGCTCCAAGAAGGGCTGCGACCACGGCCAGTGCGGCGCCTGCACGATGATCGTCGACGGGCGACGCATCAACGCCTGCCTGACGCTGGCCGTCATGCACCAGGGCGCCGAGATCACCACCATCGAGGGGCTCGGGCAGCCCGACAACCTGCACCCGATGCAGGCCGCCTTCGTGAAACACGATGGCTACCAGTGCGGCTACTGCACCCCGGGCCAGATCTGCTCGGGCGTCGCGGTGCTCGCCGAGATCAAGGCCGGCATCCCGAGCCACGTCACGGCCGACCTCGCCGCCGCCCCGGCGGTGACGGAGGCCGAGATCCGCGAGCGCATGAGCGGCAACCTCTGCCGCTGCGGCGCCTATTCCAACATCGTCGAGGCGATGACCGAGGTCGCCGGGAGGCAGGCATGAGGTCCTTCACCTACGAGCGCCCGGCCACCCCGGCCGCGGCCGCGGCCGCCGTCGCGGGCAACCCCGGCGCGCGGTTCATCGCCGGCGGCACGAACCTCCTCGACCTGATGAAGCTGCAGATCGAGACGCCCGCCCACCTCGTCGACGTCAACGGGCTCGGCCTCGACCGGATCGAGCCGACCGCGGAGGGCGGGCTGCGCATCGGCGCGCTCGTGCGCAACACCGATCTCGCGGCCGACCCCCGGGTCCGGAAGGACTACGCGGTCCTGAGCCGGGCCCTGCTCGCCGGCGCCTCGGGGCAGCTGCGCAACAAGGCGACCACCGCCGGCAACCTGCTCCAGCGCACCCGCTGCCCGTACTTCTACGACACCGCGCAGCCCTGCAACAAGCGCCAGCCCGGGAGCGGCTGCGCCGCCCTCGACGGCGTCAGCCGGCAGCTCGCGGTCATCGGCGCCAGCGAGGCCTGCATCGCGACGCATCCGGGCGACATGGCGGTCGCCATGCGGGTCCTCGACGCCCGCGTCGAGACGGTCGACGCCAAGGGCAGCGAGCGGGCGATCCCGATCGCCGACTTCCACCGCCTGCCCGGCGACCGGCCGGAGCTCGACACGACGCTGCGACCCGGCGAGCTCATCACCGCGGTGACGCTGCCGCGGCCCCTCGGCGGGACGCACGTCTACCGCAAGGTCCGGGACCGGGCGTCCTACGCCTTCGCGCTCGTCTCGGTGGCGGCCGTGGTGCAGCGGGACGGCACCGGGCGCGCGGCCTTCGGGGGCCTCGCGCACAAGCCCTGGCGGGTCGAGGCCGCGGAGGCGGACCTCGCGAAGGGCGCGAAGCGGGCCGCCGCCGGCATCCTGGCGGGCGCCAAGCCCACCCCCGACAACGCGTTCAAGCTGAAGCTCGCCGAGCGGACCCTCGGCGCGGCGCTCAACCAGGCGAGGGCCTGAGCCATGAAGTTCGACACCCCCGCGGGCACCAACCCCATCGATCAACTCAAGGTCGTGGGCCGCGCCACCGACCGGATCGACGGCAAGTACAAGACCACCGGCACGGCGCCCTACGCCTACGAGCGCCACGACGTCGCGCCGAACCAGGCCTACGGCTACGTGCTCGGCGCCGGCATCGCCAAGGGCCGCGTGCGCGCCATCGACGCCGGCGCGGCGACGCGCGCCCCCGGCGTCCTCGCGGTCGTGACCACCCTCGACACGCCCAAGCTCGGCCTGGGCCGGATGAACTACGCCACCCTGTTCGGGGGCGCGGAGATCCAGCACTACCACCAGGCCATCGCGGTCGTGGTGGCGGAGACCTTCGAGCAGGCCCGGGCCGCGGCCTTCCTGGTCCGCGTCGACTACGCGCCCGAGGCCGGCCGGTTCGACCTCGCCGCCGAGGCGAAGTCGGCCAAGCCCGTCGGGGCGGGCAGCGGCGAGGGCAGCGGCAGCGGCGCCGAGGACCGGACCGGCGACTTCGAGGGCGCCTTCGCGCGGGCGCCCGTCACCCTCGACGAGACCTACACGACCCCCGACGAGAGCCACGCCATGATGGAGCCGCACGCGACCGTCGCGGCCTGGCAGGGCGACAAGCTCACGCTCTGGACCTCCAACCAGATGATCGCCTGGGGCAAGGAGAGCGTCGCCAAGATCTTCGGCATCCCCAAGGAGAACGTCCGGCTCGACTCGCCCTACGTCGGCGGCGGCTTCGGCGGCAAGCTGTTCGTGCGGGCCGACGCGGTGCTGGCGGCGCTCGGCGCCAGGGCGGCCGGGCGCCCCGTCAAGGTGGCGCTGACGCGCCCGCTCGTGGCCAACAACACCACGCACCGGCCCGCCACGCTCCAGCGCGTGCGCATCGGCGCGACGAAGGACGGCGTGATCACCGCGATCGCGCACGAGAGCACCTCCGGCAACCTGCCGGAGGGCAGGCCCGAGACCGCGGTCGACCAGACGAAGCTCCTCTACGCGGGCGCCAACCGGCTCACCGCCATGCGGCTCGCCCATCTCGACCTGCCCGAGGGCAACGCCATGCGGGCGCCCGGCGAGGCGCCCGGCCTGATGGCGCTCGAGATCGCCATGGACGAGATGGCCGAGAAGCTCGGGCTCGACCCGGTCGAGTTCCGGATCCGCAACGACACCCAGGTCGATCCGGGCAAGCCGGAGCGCCCCTTCTCGCACCGGGACCTCGTCGGCTGCCTCAGGCTCGGCGCCGACAGGTTCGGCTGGGCCCGGCGCAACCCGACGCCCGGCCAGGTGCGGGACGGGCACTGGCTCGTCGGCGTCGGCATGGCGGCGGGCTTCCGCAACAACCTGCTGACGAAGTCGGGCGCCCGCGTCCGGCTCGATCGCGCCGGCACGGTCACGGTCGAGACCGACATGACCGACATCGGCACCGGCAGCTACACCATCATCGCCCAGACCGCGGCCGAGATGATGGGCCTGCCCCTCGACAGGGTCGTGGTCCGGCTCGGCGATTCCGACCACCCGGCCTCGGCGGGCTCGGGCGGGCAGTGGGGCGCCAACAACGCGACCGCCGGCGTCTACGCGGCCTGCGTGAAGCTGCGCGAGGCGGTGGCGCAGCGCCTGGGCATCAACTCGGCCGACGCCGTGTTCGCGGACGGGGAGGTCCGCTCCGGGAACCGCGCCGTGCCGCTCGGCGAGGCGGCGGCCCAGGGCGGGCTGAGCGCGGAGGACACCATCGAGTACGGCGACCTCTCGAAGAAGCAGCAGCAATCGACCTTCGCGGGCCACTTCGTGGAGGTCGGGGTCGACGTCGACACGGCCGAGGTCCGGGTGCGGCGGATGCTGGCGGTCTGCGCGGCCGGGCGCATCCTGAACCCGAAATCGGCCCGCAGCCAGGTCATCGGCGGGATGACCATGGGCGTCGGGGCGGCCCTGATGGAGGAGCTCGCGGTCGACAAGCGCCGGGGCTTCTTCGTCAACCACGACCTCGCCGGCTACGAGGTGCCGGTCCACGCCGACATCCCGCACCAGGAGGTCGTCTTCCTCGACGAGGTCGACCCGATGTCCTCGCCGATGAAGGCCAAGGGCGTGGGCGAGCTCGGCCTGTGCGGGGTCGGCGCCGCGCTGGCGAACGCCGTCTACAACGCCACGGGCGTGCGGGTGCGGGACTACCCGCTCACCCTCGACAAGCTCCTCGACCGCATGCCGGACGCGGCCTGAGCGGGCCGGGAGGGCACAAGCATGCGCATCCCCGCCGGCGCCGCCTCGCTGGTCCTCGCCGCGGTCCTGGCCGGCGGGACGGGCCGCCCCTGCACCGCCGGCCCGGCGGACGAGGCGGTGACGGTCCAGCGCAGCGGCGCCGCGCCCTCCCGGGCCGGCCCGCCCGAGACCTTCACGGGAGCGGTGCGGGTCGACCCGCTGCTGAGGGAGACGCCCCCCCGTCCCGGCTCTCCGGCGGGCTCGTCACCTTCGAGCCCGGGGCCCGCACGGCCTGGCACGCCCACCCGCTCGGCCAGACCCTGATCGTCACGGCGGGCGCCGGCCGGGTCCAGCAATGGGGCGGCCCGGTCCAGGAGATCCGGCCCGGCGACGTGGTGCGCATCCCGCCCCGCGTGAAGCACTGGCACGGGGCCACGGCCACCGCGGGCATGAGCCACATCGCCATCGCGGAAGCCCTCGACGGCAAGGTGGTCGACTGGATGGAGCACGTCACCGACGCGCAGTATCGGGGCGACTAGCGCCGTCCCGGCGGTTCGCGGCCGGGGAGGAGGCGCGATGCCGTCCGCGGATCATCCGCCACAGGAGACGCGCGAGGGCAGCACGGGCTGGCTGCGCCGACGGGTCGAGGACGCCCCGCCGGCCTGGCGCCCGCTCAATACGTGGCGGATGCTCCGCTCGCCCTCGTCTTTACGGATTTCATTTCTCGGTTTATCATTTCATTGCTTGAGATCCGTGCGGGAGGGGACGATGTCGCCTGCTGTTGGACGATTTTTCAGAGCATTTTTACTGATTGCAATCGCGGTCGTCTCCACCATCGCGATCCTGTACGCGCTGAGGGCCTGGGATATCGAGGTCGCGACCGGCGGCACCGCCCGGAGCGGCACCCGGACGGCGACGGCCCGGCCGCAGCCGACGGAGGCGCTCTTCGTCGGCAGCGTCAAAGGTCCGCCCGGCGACGCGAGCGAGTGGTGGTCGGCCCGCTCGGACCATCGCCTGATTGCCTACGGCATCTGGACCTGCAAGCGGCTGGAGGGCGGCCTCGACACCCTGTCGCGCCAGGCGTTCAGCAGCCTCCTCCTGGACCTGATGCCGAACGGCAGCCACCTGTTCGCCGGCGACGTCGAGGATGCCGGCGCGGCGCCCGGCCGGCCGGTCCCCCCGCCCCTCGTGCTCGCGGCCTCCGACCAGGATCTCCTCTCCCTCAGCGACTCCATCGCCCGGGCCCGCCTCGACGCGGCCGAGGGGGCGAACAGCAACGTCCCCTGGGTGCAGCGGCTGGGGCTGGCGGCGCTCGTCGTGTCGGCGCTCGCGACGCTGTTCGTGACGCTGCAGGGCAAGATGAAGCCGGTCGAGCTCGGCGAGGACAGGCGGAACGCCCTCGAGGCGGGGCCGGTCGGACCGCGGATGGCCCACGTGCTGTGGGGCACCGGCTCGGGCTTCCGCTGGGTCGCCTTCTTCGCCATCGCGCTCTCGATCACCGGGACGTCCCTGACCGGCCTGAAGCAGGTCTACGACCCGACCCGCACGCTGACGCAGAACACGCGGGCCCTGCTGGACCTGCGCCAGCTCCACCAGGAGATCATCCTGGGGGTGCGGTGCGACGACAAGCAGAACGCCGTGCTGCCGGACAGGCGGGCCGCGGCCTGGGCGCGCTCGATCCGCCGCATCCGCGCGACGATCATCCCCGATTACGGCGCCTACGCGAGCCTCGACGTCGGGGGGTCCTCGCAGCGCCCCGACCCCACCGACGAGGGCGGCGCGAGCCGGGCGGAGCCGGAGATCCAGGCCGCCGCCGGGGCGGACCGGGCCGCGCCGCCGGCCGGCCGCCTCCCCCGCCCCGGGCCCTGAGGCCCGGCCCGCGGCCGTCGACGGGTCCGGCACCGAATCGCGGGACGCCGCCGCCCGGGCCGCGGCGGTTCAGCGTCCGAGGACGGCGGACAGGCGGGACACGGCCTCGTGGGCGAGGGCCGGGCTGATGGCGAAGCAGAGGCGCACGAACCCCTCGCCCTCGGGGCCGAAGGCGGTGCCCGGCGCGACGCCGACCTTCGCCTCGCGCAGGAGGCGGAACGCCAGGTCGAGGCTCCGCTCGCCGCCCGCGACGTGCGCCATGAGGTAGAACGCGCCGTCCGGCGACGCGACCGTGACGCCGGGCAGGCGCGACAGGCCCGTGACCAGGATCTCCCGGCTCTCGGCGCAGCGCTCGACCATCGTGCGGATGAAGCCGTCGCCCTCGTCGAGGGCCACGACCGCGGCGTGCTGGATGAAGGTCGGGATCGAGGTCGTGTTGTACTGGCCGAGCTTGGCGAAGGTGGGGCCGAGCCCGCGCGGATAGACGAGCCACCCGGCGCGCCAGCCCGTCATGGCCCAGTTCTTGGAGAACGTGTTGGAGACGATCAGGCGGTCGTCCTCCGTGCAGATCTGCAGGAAGGACGGCGCGATGTCCCGGCCGTAGGTGAAGTGGGCGTAGACCTCGTCCGAGAGGATCCAGAGCCCGCGGGCGCGCGCCAGGTCCCGCAGCGCCCTCATCTCCGGCAGCGGCATCATCCAGCCGGTCGGGTTCGAGGGCGAGTTCACCACCAGCACGCGGGTGCGCGGGGTCAGGGCCGCCTCGATGTCGGCGAGCGGCAGGGCGAAGCGTCCGTCCGGCAGGACGCGGTAGGCCACCGTGACCGGGACCCCGCCGGTGACGCGCACCGCCTCCGCCAGGTTCGGCCAGGCGGGGGACGGGATGATGATCTCGTCGCCCGGCTCGAGGAGCGCCTGCGCGGCCTGCATGATGGCGTTCATCCCGCCCGCCGTGACGGCGAAGCGGTCGGGCGGGACGTCGACGTCCCAGTGCCGGGCGTGGTAGGCGCTGAGCGCCTCGCGCAGGCGCGGCAGGCCGAGCGACGTGGCGTACCGCGTGTGCCCGGCCCGCATGGCCCGGTGCGCCGCCTCGACGACGAAGGGCGGCGTCGCGAGGTCGCCCTCTCCGATCCACAGCTTCACCACATCGGGGTCGTCGCGCCCGCGGTCGGCCACGAGGCCGATCTGGCTCGTGCCGACGCCGCGGATGCGCGGGGGCAGGCCGGCGGTCGGATCGGCGGCGGGCGCGAGGGTGGCGGCGTCGCTCATCGGGGTTCGTCCCTAACGCTCGGGGGGTTCGGCCGCACGGCCGGCGCCGCGGCGGGCCCGCGCGGAGACGCGGCCCGGGGCATGCCGGGGCGGGGCGTGGTTATCGTCGGGTGCGCGCCTCGGCAGGGCCGCCGGGGCGCGCCGGCGCTCACGCCGGCGAGAGCACGTGGATCACCCGCGCGGCGACGAGGTCCTTCGTGGCCGCCCCGTAGGCCGCCATGTGGGGCGCCGCCGCGTGCGCCCGCAGGGCATCGAGGCTCGCCCATTTCTCGACCACCGCGAAGGCGTCCGGCCCGAGGGGCGCCTGGAGGGGGCCGACGCCCTCGGCATCGATCGTCGCCGCGTACTCGATGCAGCCGTCCTCGGCCCGGACGGCCGGCACGTTCGCGCGGAAGGCCGTCAGGACCTCGTCCCGCCTGCCGGGCTTGGCCGTGATGATCGCGAGGACATGGATCACGATGCGTTCCTCTGGTTGGGCGCCGGCGCCGCGGTTGCGGCCGCACGCGCGGCGGAGCCGCGCCGCCGCCGGGCCGCGCGACGGCACGACCCGGGCCGGCCTCCGCGGGCTGCCGTCGGGGTTGAACCCCGGCCTCCGCACGGACGGCGTGCCGCGTGGTATCACGCCGCGCGCGGACCGCTCAAGCAAGCCGTCCCTCGCCTCCCCGTCCGGGAGGCGCGCTCCCGCATCGCGTCGGCCCCGGTCGAGGGGGATGGACGTCCTGCCCGCTCCCGTCCGCGAACACCGCGGGTGACGAACGCGGCGAGCCGGGGCCGGCACGGCGGCCGGGGCGGTTCATCGTCGCGGCGGAGGGCTTCACCGTCCATCCCGAAAAGACCCGGCCTGGACAGGACCGGCGTCGGCGGCGATGGCTCTTCGGCCACGCGGCACCAGGGAGGACAGCATGACGAAGCGGTTGGAAGGCCTCGCGGCCATCGTGACGGGCGGCGCCGGCGGGATCGGAACGGCCGTCGGCCTCCTGTTCTGCGAGGAGGGCGCGAGCGTGCTCCTGGTCGACCGCGACCGCGACGCGACCGAGGCCGCGGCGCACGCGATCCGCGAGCAGGTGCCCGGCGCGCGCGTGGCACATGCGGGCCTCGACCTCGCGACGGAGGCCGCCGCCGCCGAGGCGGTCGCGCTGAGCAAGGAGGCGTTCGGGCGCCTCGATTGCGTCGTGAACAATGCCGGGATCCGCGCCTACGAGCCCCTCGCGGAGGCGCGGGCGGAGACCTGGCACGCCATCATCGCGGTCAATCTCCTGAGCTACGCCTACCTCGCCCGGGAGGCCCTGCCGGACCTGCGCGCGTCGCCGGCGGCCAGCATCGTCAACGTCTCCTCGACCCACGCCTTCAACCCGCGCGCCGGCATGGGCCAGTACGACGTGACGAAGGCCGGCATCGTCTCGCTCACCCGGACCCTGGCCGCCGAGGAGGCGTCCCGGGGCGTGCGCGTGAACGCGGTCTGCCCGGGACCGACGCTGACGCCCTTCCATATCCGGCGCGGCGAAGCCGACGGCCGGAGCCGCGGGGACCTCGAGACCGAGCGGCGGCGGGACTGCCTCATGGAGCGGTGGGGGACGCCCCGCGAGGCGGCCTACCCCATCCTGTGGCTCGCCTCGCCGGAGGCCTCCTTCGTGACCGGCACGGCGATCATGGTCGACGGCGGCATGCCGGTGATCTGAGACCCGCGCGGCACGCGGCGACGGACCGGCCGGGCCCGAAGGACCGCCCCCAGCCATCCGTTGACGCCGTTTCCTCGCCCGTGCGAGCCTCGGGGCAATCAACGCGGGTCCGCTCCCCTCTTCAGGGCGGCGGCCTCGCGGCGAGCCAGCGCTCGCCAGAACCCCCGGGAGGAAGCCATGCGATCCGTCACGTCACGACGCGCGTTCAACAAGGGATTGTTCCTCGCCGGAGCCGCATTCGCCGCGCCGGCGGTCTACCCGCGCCCCCTCCGGGCCGCGGAATTCTCCTACAAGTACGCCAACAACTCGCCGGCCAGCTGGCCCATGAACACCCGCGCCGTGGAATACGCGGAGAAGATCAAGCAGGAGACCAATGGGCGGCTCGAGATCAAGGTGTTCCCGAACAACCAGCTCGGCGGCGACACCGACATGCTCTCGCAGCTCCGGTCGGGAGGAATCGAGTTCTTCACGCTCTCGGGCGTGATCCTGTCCACCCTCGTCCCGGTCGCGTCGATCTCGGGCGTGGGGTTCGCCTTCAAGGATTACGGCCAGGTCTGGGGCGCCATGGACGGCGAGCTCGGCGACCTCGTCCGCTCCCAGATCGCCAAGGTCGGCCTCGTGGCCATGGACAAGATGCTGGACAACGGATACCGCCACATCACGACGAGCACCGCGCCGGTCCGCACGCCCGCCGACGTCAAGGGACTGAAGATCCGCGTCCAGATCAGCCCCTTGTCGATGTCCGTCTTCAAGTCCTTCGGCGCCGCGCCGACCGGCATCAACTGGAGCGAAGTTTACTCGTCCTTGCAGACGAAGATCGTCGACGGGCAGGAGAACCCGCTCTCCATCATCGAGTCGTCCAAGATCTACGAGGTGCAGAAGTACTGCTCGCTCACGGGCCACGTCTGGGACGGGTTCCACTTCCTCGCCAACAAGCGCCACTGGGAGGCCCTGCCGCAGGACGTGCGGGAGATCGCCCGGACGAACCTGAACGCGATGGCGATGGCGCAGCGCGCCGACATGGTGGTCGCCAACGCGGCCGCCCGCGCCACGCTCGAGCGCAACGGTCTCGTGTTCAACACCGTCGATCAGGACGCGTTTCGCGCCGTGCTTCGCCAGTCGGGCTTCTACTCGGAGTGGCAGGACCGCTACGGGAAGCAGGCCTGGGCGACGCTCGAGCGGAACTCGGGCGGGCTCGGGTGAGCGGCGGCGGGCGGGACGGCGCGCGGGCTCACCGCGTCGCCGGATCCGGCAGCCGATAGAAGTCGACGGCGTTCCCGAAGAAGAACCGGTCCTGCTCGGCCGCGGAGTACGGCGTCAGCATGCGCTTGACCGCGCGCACCAGCGCCCCGTACTCGACGCGCAGGCCGGCCACCGGAAAGTTCGTCGCGAACATGCAGCGGGCGATCCCGAAGATCGCGACCGCATCGAGCACGATGCGCCGGTTGGACTCCTCGTCCCAGAGCCCGTCCCTGAGCCCGAACTCGGACACCTTGAGGTGCACGTTGGGCTCCCTCGCGATCGTCTCCATGGCGCGGCGCCAGCCCGCCAGCCCCTCCTCGGAGCGGTCCCAGGGAAAGCCCGTGTGGTTGAGGACGATCCGGGTCCGCGGAAAGGCGCGGGCGACCTCGGCGGCCTCGTGCAGGTGCCAGTAGGGCACGCGCAGGTCGTACGAGAAGCCGTGCCGCTCCAGGCCGGCGAAGCCCCGCAGCCAGGCCTCGTCCTGCATCGTTCCGGGTGCGCCCGCGACCGGGCTTCCGGGCCGCCGCGCGGTCACGGGCTTCGACCGGATGCCCCGGACCAGCGGGAACCCGGCCTGCGCCGCCAGCACCTCGGCGGAATCGGGCGTGGTGAACCAGGCATGGGCCACGATTGCGTTCGGGAACCCGTACTGCCGGTTCATGGCCGTCACCCAGCGGGTCTCCCCGACCTGGTCGGTCCGGTCCCACTCGGCCTCGCAATGCACGGTCATCAGGACGTTGTGGTCGCGGGCGTCGCGCCGGTAGTCGTCGGGCAGGTAGTCGCGCTTGAGCGCCTCGTAGTCGCCGAGGAAGAAGTGCTCCTCGGGCACGTCCCTCAGCCAGGGATAGTAGTTCCGGGTGAGGTCCCAGATGTGATGATGCGCATCAACCAGCGTGACGGCATCCTCGGCGTCTCTCCAGCGGCCATGGATCGTGCGCACCGGCGGCCTCCTCGACTAGGGTCGGACCGTGCTCGGGGACCGACATCCGCCGAGACCTACCACGCCGCCGCGGGCGCGGGCGACCCGGACCGCCTCCGGGATGCGGGCCGCCCGCGTCAGGGCGCGCGGCGCGCCTCCAGCGTGCCGGCCCAGGCTTGCGCGAGGGCCGACCCGGTCAGGTCGAGGGCGTCGAGCCGGATGATGGCGCCCTTCGGGACGTCGGCGCGCAGGCGCCGGTCGGCCGCGAGGTAGAACGGGGCGTACCCGGCCGTCTCCTCGTCCATCGCCAGGAGGCGCGCGCTCGTGCCCGCGATGACGTGGTGGTGGCCGCCCATGCTCAGGACCTCGCCGGCCCGGAAGTCGCGCTCGGCCCGCGCCACCATGACGGCGTGCGCGCGCTGGTGCGGCGACCCGGTCGGCAGCCCGAGCAGGACGGCGGAGAACAGGCTCATCGGGGTCTCGAGGCCCATCAGGTGGTAGGGCTGGTAGATGCTGGCGTGGCGTCCGTCGCGGCTGACCACGTGCCCCTTGCCGCGCAGGACCTCCCAGATGTGCGGATCGGTGCAGCGCACGATGACGAACACGCCGCCCCCGAAGCTCGCCTCGTCGTCCCGGCGCAGGCAGTTGAAGACGTCGACCACGCCCGTCCGGTCGAGGATGCCGCCGTCCTCGCGCGGGACGAAGGTGTCGGCGAGTTCGCCGATGCGGCAGAGCGGGTAGCTCAGGGCCGGGCAGGAGGGCGCGAGCCCGGTCGCGTTCGCCACCACGTTCATCTCGCAGTAATCCGGGGTCGCGCTCTGCGGCAGCGCCCGCAAGGCCTCGCTGCGCGCCCGCATCCGGCCCGGCACGTCGTCGCCGAGGTTCCACAAAGCCGCGAAGCCCGGCGCCGGCACGACCCGGTCGGTGTAGGTCACGCGGCCGCCAAGCGGGTCGAAGACGTAGTCGTACTCGCTCGACTTTCCGGCCGCGACGATCTCGAAGCCGAGGCAGCGCGCCCAGGTCACGAGGCCGATCAGGTTGCTCGGCTGGTCGCCGTCCGGCGTCGTGTAGACGACGCCCCGCTCGCGGGCGAGGCGGTTGAGGTACGGCCCGGCGACGGATTCCGTCTCCTTCGTCGCCATGGCGACGTGGACGCCCCGCCGGATCGCCTCCCGGGCGGCGACGACGCTCACCTCCGGACGGCCCGTCGCCTCCACGAGGACGTCGAGGGCGAGGGCGGCGAGGAGCGCGTGGTCCCGCACGAGCGCGATCCGGCCGGCGGCCTGCGCGGCGCGCGCCTCCTCGTGCGTGGTGCAGACGGCGAACGCCGCCCCGTCGTATCCCAGGCTGCGCAGGCTCGCCGCGAGGCCGTCGAGGTCGAGGTCGCACAGGCCGGCGAGCGCGATCGCCGGGATGGCGCGGCACTGCACGAGGAGGGAGCGGCCGAAATCGCCCCGCGCGCCGGTCACGGCGATCCGGATCCGGCGCGACGCGAGCCCGCTCAGGAGTGCTTCGAAGTTCATCGCCGTGTCCGATGCGTGTCAGGAGCGGGGGAACGGCGCGCGCGCCGCGGGCGTCCGGGCCCCGGAGCCGCGGTGTCCCCGCGCGGCCCGGCGCGCGATCATGCCGAGCGCGGGCGAGGGCCGCAACCGCGGCCGCGTCGCCCGGAGCGACCTCCGGCGAGCGGGAGACCGGTCCGCCGGGACCCGCCGGGACACGAGGCCCGGGGCCGTTTCGGCCGGGAGCGCCCTGGAGCAGCATCCGATCACGCTGCAATCGGCCGCTGCTCCAGGTTTCTGATTCTGCCGCATTGTCTGCGGCGAACCGGTGTCCACTTCGCGGGAAAATGCTCTAGCTGGCGGCCGCCCGCTCCAGGGCCGCGACGTCGAGCCTGACCATGCCCTGCATGGCGGCGAACACCCGGGCCGCCACGGCCGGATCCGGATCGGCGAGGAGGCGCGGCAGGACGTCCGGAACGATCTGCCAGGGTACGCCCCAGCGGTCGCGCAGCCAGCCGCACATGATCTCCGCCCCGCCGTCCCGGATCAGGGCGTCCCAGAGCCGGTCGACCTCGGCCTGGTCCGTGCACGCGACCGAGAGCGAGGCGGCGACGCCGTACTCGGCCGGCGCGCCGCCGTTCAGGGCCTGGTAGCCCTGCCCGCCGAGGGTGAACGTCACCAGGATCACGTCGCCGGGCTCGCCGCCGGGCCAGGGCCCGGGCGCGCGCAGGATCTCGCCGAGGCTGGAGCCGGGCACGAGCGAGACGTAGAGGCGGGCGGCCGCCTCCGCGTCCCGCGCGAACCAGAGGCAGGTGCTGACCTTCGACATGCGGCGTCTCCTTCGACCTGTGTCCGCGGCCGACCTCCCGCGAGGGACGGACGGCGGCGCGCGGGGCGGCGGCCGAGGCGGGCCCGGCGGCCGGAGTCAGTACTAAACCGCGCTTTACATCAACGAAATCTTAACCTTACTGGACCGTGAACGACAGGGAGAGCGGGATGCGCAGGACGTTGGTGCTCGCCGTGACGGCCGCAGGCGCTCTGGTCGTCCTCGCAGCCGCGCCGGCCGACGCCCGGGGGAGCTCCCGGCGCGGCGGCGTCCACGGCACCGTGGCGCACGGCGGCGAGCGCGGGGGTCACGGCGGCCCCGTCGCGGCCCGCCCGGCCTACGGCGCCCTGCGCGGCGCGGGCCCCGGGGGCTACGGCTACCCGCCCGCCTACGGCTACCCGCCCGGCTACGGCTACCGGGGCCACTACGGCACCCGCGGTGCCATCGTGGGCGGCGCGTTCGGGGCCGGCTACTACCGTGGCGGTGCCTACGGGCCTCAGGTCGGCGACGCGCCGGGCTACGCGCCCGCCGGCTACGGCGACCCCGCGGGCTGCCGCCGCTGCTGGTGAGGCTCCCCCGCGAGCCTGAGGACAGGCCCGGCAGCCCGCCACGCGGCGCTCCGGGCTCAAGGCTACGGGAGGCCGACCCGCGCTCACGCCCGGCTTTCCTCAGTTGAGCATGGTGATGATCTCCATGACGGTCCGCCCGTCGCGCACGAGCGCGACGCCCTTGCGGCCTGCCAGGGCCCGCCACTCGGCCATGGGGCTGCAGAACGCCCACAGCGCGTCGCCCGGCCGCATGGCCGCCCGCATGTCCCGCCACCGCTCGTTCCCGGCGGGGGCGCCGAGCTCCGCCTCGGCCTCCTCGATCGTCAGCCTGCGCCGCCGCGCCTCCCGATCCGGGTCGGGTCGCGGGGCCGGCGCGGTCGCCAGCGCACGGCGGAGCGCCCCGGCGTCCCGTG
The DNA here is from genome assembly GCF_003574465.1 of Methylobacterium crusticola. Classification (GTDB taxonomy): domain Bacteria; phylum Pseudomonadota; class Alphaproteobacteria; order Rhizobiales; family Beijerinckiaceae; genus Methylobacterium; species Methylobacterium crusticola. Next base: position 34,343 of record NZ_QOWC01000019.1, on the reverse strand, counting down.
CCGGCGGCGCGGGAGCGGGGCCGTACCAGTCCAGCACCGGCTCGCGCCGCGGCTGCGGGGCGGCCGGAGCGGCGCCGGCCGCCCACCGAAGGCGGCGAAGCAGCCCGATCATGGCCGAGGCCGGGCTGCGGGACGAGCGTCCCGGGCGACGCGCCCGCGGCGCCCGGCGCGCGCGGTGGACAGGGTGTCGGCGACCATTGGCAAGCCCCCTTGAGGTCGAGGTGCCCGGGCGGGCGCCCGCCTCCCGCCCCGGCTCCCGGACATCAGGATCGAATCGTGGCCTTTGCGGGGCCCGCCCCGGCGATCCCCGGCCCCGTGCGGACCGGGACGCCGGCCGTCCGGCGCGCGCGCGACCGCGAGGGGGTGCCGCGGATGCCCGACCGGGCCGGCGACGGCGCAGGGACGCCCCGGTCGGGCGCTCAACCCGGGGAGCCGTCCGGCGGGATCGTGTCCAGCAGGGTTTGCAGCGCCTCGCTCGTCGTCGTCTGCACCTCGTCGACGAGGACGAACACTGCCTGGGCGTCGACCACGGACCCCGGCGGCGGGTTGCTGTGCGGCTGGCCCCGGGCGTCCGCGTACCCGATGGGCGTGCCGAAATTCGCCTCGAGCACGGCCCGCACGACGGCGCGCCAGGCCAGTCCCCTGACGGTGACGTCGAACCGGAGGCACTCGTCGCCCTCGCTGGAGAACAGGCGCTCGATCACCCACTCCGTTCCCGGCGCCACGATCGCCCGCACGATCATCTCCGGGTAGCCGCGCAAGGGGCGCACGATCGCCGAGGCGCCGGCCCGCTTCAGCCGCTCGCGGTTCAGGTCGTCCACGCACTCGGCGACGATGCGCGCGGTGATGCCGCGCTCGCGCAGGCGATGGATGATGTCGAAGGTGCGGCTGTCGGACAGCCGGTCCCCCTCGTGCTCGGCCAGGATCACCAGCACGCGCGCGTGATCCACCCCCGCGGCCTCCAGGGCCGCCGGGTCGTCGAAGCGGCCCTTGAGCTGCACGATGAGCGGATCGTCCTCGAGGTCGGGCGGAAGCCCGTCCGCGAACGCCTCGGTGAGGATGAGGGAGGGCACCACCGCGTAGTTCGCGTGCGAGCGGTGCAGCTGGTCGAGGAGGCGGCGGAGATAGTCGCCCGGCTCGTCCGCCGGCGCGTTCACGAAGACGATGTGGTCGCGCATGTTCCACCTCCACTCGCCGCGCCGCTTGCGCTCGCGGCGCAGGATCCTGAACTCGAAGAACGCGCTGCCGGCCTGCGTCAGCAGGAAGATGCCGCTCAGGTAGATCAGGATGATCGTGGAGGCGCGGCCCGCCCCCGTCTTGGCCGAGAAGTCGCCGTACCCGGTCGTGGTGATGGTCGTGAACGTGAGCCAGATCGCCTCGCCGAGGGCGAGATGCTCGAAGGCGATCATCGAGACGACGTGCAGCCCGATCAGGACCAGTAGGCCGACGAGGGCGAACCGGATCCGGTTGCGCAGGTCGCGCACCACGCTGCGCCTGAACTTCAGCGGTCGCCGGCGGACTTGCTTGAGGCGTCTCATGCGGGCTGCGGCCCCCTCTCGGCGCCGCGCGCTCGCGACGGCCGCCGGATCAACGCGCGGCCCGGCCCTCTGGCGGCGGCCGCCCGCATCCCGCCCCGCGCCGGCCCCCGCGGCCCGATCCCCGGGGACCCGCGACGAAGGGCGCGTCGGGCGGCTTGACCTCGGTGGCCTCCGCCAACCAAGCTCGCACAGCCTGAGCCCGTGCATAAGCCCCGGACGACCCGCCGGGGACGAGGACCAACTGGAGGCGAACACCCAGATGGCGACAGATCAGGTTCAAGGACCGCCGCCCTCCTCGACGGCGCTCGAGCGCGACGCCCGCCTGGCATCGACCGACCACAGGGTGGCGCCGAGCGAGATCGCCATCGGGGTCGTCATCGGCCGGGCCGCCGAGTACTTCGACTTCTTCGTCTTCGCGATCGCCTCCGTGGTGGTGTTCCCCAAGGTGTTCTTTCCCTTCGCGGAGCCCGTGACGGGGACGCTCTACGCCTTCGCGATGTTCTCGCTGGCCTTCGTCGCCCGGCCGGTCGGCTCGGTCATCTTCTCGGTCGTCGACCGCCGGCACGGCCGCGGCGTCAAGCTGACCATCGCGCTGTTCCTGCTCGGCTTCTCCACCATGGCGATCTCCTTCCTGCCGAGCTACGCGCAGATCGGCGCCTGGTCCCTGTACCTCCTCGGCACCCTGCGCTTCGGGCAGGGCCTCGCCCTCGGCGGGGCCTGGGACGGGCTCGCCTCGCTCCTCGCGCTCAACGCGCCGATCGAGCGGCGCGGCTTCTACGCCGCCATCCCGCAGCTCGGCGCGCCGCTCGGCTTCATGGTGGCCGGCGTCCTGTTCTCGTTCTTCCTGCTCAACCTCTCGGAGGCCGACTTCCTCGACTGGGGCTGGCGCTACCCGTTCTTCTGCGCCTTCGCGATCAACGTCGTGGCGCTGTTCTCGCGCCTGCGCCTCGTCGCGACCGACGAGTTCGCGCGCCTGCTCGAGCGCCGGCGCCTCGAACCCTCGCCCATCCTGCCGCTGATCCGGAGCCACGGCGGCGACCTCCTGGTCGGCGCGCTGGTTCCCCTGGCGAGCTTCGCGCTGTTCCACCTCGTGACCGTGTTCCCGATCAGCTGGATCACCCTGTTCACGCAGCGCTCGGCGGGCGAGTTCCTGATGGTGCAGTGCTCGGGGGCCTTCATCTGCGCCGGGGCGATCGTGGCCTCGGGCCTGATCGCCGACCAGATCGGCCGCCGGATGCTGCTCCTGCTCTCGGCCGGCCTGATCGCGGTCTTCGCCGTCGGCAGCACCATCGCGCCGCTGCTCGTCGAGGAGAACGCCATCGGCCAGACGATCTACGTCAACGCCGGCTTCCTGCTCCTCGGCCTGTCCTACGGGCAGTCCTCCGGCGCGGTGACGTCCCGGCTCGAGCAGCGCTACCGCTACACCGGCGCGGCCCTCACCAACGACCTCGCCTGGCTCCTCGGGGCGGGCTTCGCGCCGCTGATCGTCCTGTTCCTGTCGGCCCGCTACGGGCTCGCCTGCGTCGGCCTGTACCTGCTCTCGGGGGCCATCACCACGCTCCTGGCGCTCAGCTTCTCCCGCTCAGAGATCCGGCAGGTCTGAGCCGTGCGCACGCCCGCCCCTCCGCTGCCTGCGAACGCGTCCCTCCGCCCGCGCGCGGCGAGGAACCCTGGAGTGACCGCCCTGGCCATCCCCTCCGCCCCATCGCCCGCCCCCGGGCGCCCGGCGCGCCGCCTCCTGCGCGCCGCCGCGCTGCTCGCCGTCGCGGGGCTGCTCGCCGGCTGCAACCTGACCGTCCTGACCCCTTCGGGCGACGTGGCGGTGCAGCAGCGCAACCTCATCATCGCCTCCACCGCGCTGATGCTGCTCGTGATCCTGCCGGTGATCGCGCTCACCTTCCTGTTCGCGTGGCGCTACCGCGCCTCGAACGCGCAGGCGACCTACGATCCCGACTGGCACCACTCGACGCAGCTCGAGGTGGTCATCTGGACCGTCCCCCTGCTCATCATCATCGCGCTCGGCGCCATGACGTGGATCAGCACGCACACGCTGGACCCCTACAGGCCGCTCACGCGCCTCGCGCCCAACCAGCCCGTGCCGGCCGACGTGAAGCCCCTGCAGGTCGAGGTCGTGGCGCTCGACTGGAAGTGGCTGTTCCTCTACCCCGAGCTCGGTGTCGCGAGCGTGAACGAGATGGCGGCTCCCGCCAACGTGCCGATCGCCTTCAAGATCACGTCCTCCTCCGTCTGGAACACGTTCTCCGTTCCGGCCCTGGCCGGCATGATCTACGCCATGCCGGGCATGGAGACGAAGCTCCACGCGGTCATGAACAGGGAGGGGGATTTCCGGGGCCTGTCGGGGCATTACAGCGGCTCGGGCTTCTCCCGCATGAACTTCGGCTTCCGGAGCCTGACCCGGGAGGGCTTCGACGCGTGGGTGGCGAAGGCGCGGGCGGCCGGGGCGTCCCTCGACCGCGAGGCGTACCTCAAGCTCGAGAAGCCGAGCGAGGCGGATCCGGTCAGCTACTACGCCACGGTGGAGAACGGCCTCTACGCCGCCATCCTCGGCATGTGCGTGGCGCCCGACCGGATGTGCGTGGGCGAGATGCACCACATCGACAGGACGGGCGGCGCGGGCCGGGACAGCGCGGCCAACCGCGAGCGGCTCGACTACGACAACCGCCGCCTCGAGGGCGGGGTCGAGCCCTCCGGCGCCACCTTCCCGGCCTCCGGGCGGCCGCCCCAGGGCTCCGTCCAGCCCGAGGGCATGATGCCCCGCGACCAGAACCTGAGCCGCGGCGGCGTCAACGAGCGCAAGACCGCGCCCGATCAGGGGCAGGGCAACGCGCTGCCGGGTGCCGACAGGGGGCCGGCCCCGGCCCAGCTGAACAACCAGCCGACACGCCACCAGCACTGATCCGGACGGGCCGCCGCATGTTCTCGAACCTCGATCTTACGCAACTCGTCTTCGGGCGCCTGTCGCTGGAGGCGGTTCCCTACCACGAGCCCATCCTGCTCGTGACCTTCCTGGTGGTGGCGGCCGGCGGCGCGGCGCTGCTCGGCGCCGTCACCTGGTTCGGCAAGTGGGGCTACCTCTGGCGGGAGTGGTTCACGAGCGTCGACCACAAGAAGATCGGCATCATGTACGTGGTGCTCGCCATCGTGATGCTGCTGCGCGGTTTTGCCGACGCCATCATGATGATCACCCAGAAGGCGCTCTCGGTCGGCGCGTCGGAGGGCTACCTGCCCCCGCACCACTACGACCAGATCTTCACCGCCCACGGCACGATCATGATCTTCTTCATGGCGATGCCGTTCGTGACCGGCATCATGAACTACGTGATGCCGTTGCAGATCGGCGCGCGCGACGTGGCCTTCCCGTTCCTGAACAACCTCAGCTTCTGGATGACCGCGGGGGGCGCCGCCCTCACCATGCTGTCCCTGTTCGTGGGGGAGTTCGCGCGCACCGGCTGGCTCGCCTACCCGCCCCTGTCGGGGGCGGCCTACAGCCCGGGGGTCGGCGTCGACTACTACATCTGGGGCCTCCAGGTCGCCGGCGTCGGCACCACGCTCTCGGGCATCAACCTCATCACCACCATCGTCAAGATGCGGGCCCCGGGCATGAGCATGATGAAGATGCCCGTCTTCTGCTGGACCACGCTCTGCAGCAACGCCATCATCGTGACGATCTTTCCGGTTCTGACCGCAACCTTGGCGCTGCTGGCGCTCGACCGCTACGTGGGGACGCACTTCTTCACGAACGATTACGGCGGCAATTCCATGCTGTACATGAACCTGATCTGGATCTGGGGTCACCCCGAGGTCTACGTTCTGGTTCTGCCCGCCTTCGGCATCTACTCGGAAGTCGTCTCGACCTTCTGCGGCAAGCGGCTGTTCGGCTACACGTCGATGGTCTACGCGACGGTGGTGATCGCCTTCGTGTCCTGGCTGGTCTGGCTCCACCACTTCTTCACGATGGGCTCGGGCGCCAACGTCAACGCGTTCTTCGGCATCACCACCATGATTATCTCGATCCCGACCGGCGCGAAGGTGTTCAACTGGCTCTTCACCATGTACCGCGGGCGGATCCGCTTCGAGACGCCGATGATCTGGGTCATGGGGTTCATCCCGACCTTCGTGCTCGGCGGCCTGACCGGGGTGCTGCTCGCGGTGCCGCCCGCCGACTTCGTCCTGCACAACAGCCTGTTCCTGGTCGCCCACTTCCACAACGTGATCATCGGCGGCGTGGTGTTCGGGCTCCTGTCGGGCGTCAGCTACTGGTTCCCCAAGGCCTTCGGCTACAAGCTCGACCCGTTCTGGGGGCAGGTGTCGTTCTGGTGCTGGCTCGTGGGCTTCTGGGTCGTGTTCACGCCGATCTACGCGCTCGGCCTGATGGGGGTGACGCGCCGCACCCAGCACTTCGAGGACCCGGACGTGCAGCCCTACCTGACGGTCGCCGCGCTCGGCGCCTGCATCATCATGGCGGGGATCGCGGCGTTCGTGCTCCAGCTCCTCATCAGCTACGTCCGCCGCGAGCGGCTGCGCGACCTCACCGGCGATCCCTGGGGCGGACGGACGCTCGAATGGTCGACCACCTCCCCGCCCCCGCCCTACAACTTCGCCTTCACGCCGATCATCCACGATCTCGACGCCTGGTGGGACATGAAGCGGCGCGGCCACGAACGCCCGCAGCACGGCTACAGGCCGATCCACATGCCGAGGAACACAGGCGCCGGAATCGTCCTGGCCGGGCTCAGCAGCGTGCTCGGCTTCGCGCTGATCTGGTACATCTGGTGGCTGGCCGCCCTGTCCTTCGTCGCCCTGATCGCGACCGCCATCGTCCACACCTTCGACTACGACCGGGACTACTTCATCCCGGCCGAGGACGTCGCCCGGCTCGAGGGCCGCGGCACGACGCAGGTCGCCGAGGGGATCCGAGCCGATGCATGAAGTGACCGCACCCCCCGGCGCCGCGGCGCCGGTCTTCTACGAGCAGGAGGACCACGCCCACGGCGACGGCGGCACGCTGCTGGGCTTCTGGCTCTACCTGATGAGCGACTGCCTCATCTTCGCGGTCCTGTTCGCCACGTTCGGCGTGCTCGGCCGCAACTACGCGGCGGGCCCGTCGGGCGCCGACCTGTTCGACCTGCGGCTCGTCGCCGTGAACACGAGCCTCCTGCTCCTGTCCTCCATCACCTACGGCTTCGCCATGCTGGAGGTGGAGCGGGACCGGGTCGACGCGACCCTGCGCTGGCTGGCGGTCACGGGCCTGTTCGGGGCGGCCTTCCTGGGGCTCGAGCTCTACGAGTTCACGCACCTGATCCACGAGGGCGCCACCCCGCAGCGCAGCGCGTTCCTGTCGTCCTTCTTCACGCTGGTCGGGACGCACGGCCTGCACGTCACCTTCGGCATCGTCTGGCTCGTCACGCTGATGGTCCAGGTGCGCCGGCGGGGCTTGATCGCGCAGAACCAGCGCCGGCTGATGTGCCTGTCCATGTTCTGGCACTTCCTCGACGTGGTCTGGATCGGCGTGTTCACCTTCGTCTACCTGATGGGGTCCATGCGATGAGCGCGGCGGCCGAGGCCGGGATCGCCCGGAAGTCCCAGGACGGGGCGGGGCCCGGTGCCCCGCACGGGGGGCCTGGCGCCCCGCACGGCGGGCCCGGTCCCCGGGGGGCGCACGGCACGGTCCGGAGCTACGTGACCGGCTTCGTCCTGTCGGTCGTCCTCACCGCCATCCCGTTCTGGCTCGTGATGGGCGGGGTCCTGGACGACACGCTCCTCACCAGCATCGTCATCATGGCGCTGGCGGCGGTGCAGATCGTCGTCCACATGAACTACTTCCTGCACATGAACACGAGGTCGGAGGGCGGCTGGACCTTCCTGGCCCTGGTCTTCACGCTCACCCTCGTGGTCATCACGCTGGTCGGCTCGATATGGGTGATGTACCACCTGGACCAGAACATGATGCCGATGTCGCCGCACGAGGCCTTGCAGAGGCCGTGACGGGCCGGCGGGTCGCGGCGCTGGTCGCGTTCGACCTCGCGGCGATCCTGCTCGTGGCCGGCCTCGTCGCGCTCGCGGCCTGGCAGGTCCATCGCCGCGCCTGGAAGCTCGACCTGATCGCGCGGGTGGAGGCGCGGGTCCGGGCGAGCCCGGCGCCGGCGCCCGGGCCCGCGCGCTGGGCCGCCGTCTCGGTGGCCGCGGACGAGTACCGGCGCGTCGCCGCGGCCGGCACGTGGCTCGAGGATCGCTCGACGTTCGTCCAGGCCGTGACCGCCCTGGGGGGCGGCTCCTGGGTGATGACGCCCCTCGCCCGGGACGACGGCACGACGATCCTGGTCAACCGCGGCTTCGTGCCCGACCAGGCGCGCGACCCGGCCGCCTGGCGGGCCCGCGACGGGCAGCCCGTCGCCGTGACGGGCCTGCTGCGCCTGTCCGAGCCGGGCGGCGGCTTCCTGCGGGCGAACGACGCCGCGGCCGAGCGCTGGTTCTCGCGCGACGTGGCCGCGATCGCGGCGTCGCGCGGCCTGACCCGGGTGGCCCCCTACTTCATCGACCTCGAGCGCGGCCCCGGCGAGGGCAGCCTGCCCGTCCCCGGGCTGACGGTGGTCGCCTTCTCCAACAACCACCTCGTCTACGCGCTCACCTGGGGCGTCCTCGCGCTGATGGCCGCGGCGGGGGCGGTCGCCGTCACCCTGGACCAGATCCGGCCCGGCCGCGGGACGCGAGCGCTCGCCGGATGCGCGGCGGACGGGGGCTAGGGCCGTTGTCCGACGGCGTGGCGACCGGTGCGCCGGGCCTCGCGTCGCCCGGCGCGTCCTCGGGCCCCCGCCTGCCGCCGGACGGCCCGTGCGTCGCGGGCCTCGCCCTCGGCGGCGACCGCCTCCGCCCGGCTGGCCGTCGCGAGCGGCCGCGAGCGGCGGGCCCGCGTGCCGGCCGCGGCGCTGCGCTCACGGGCTCCCGGAATCGGCCCGCGGCCTTCCGGGGCCGTCGGGCGGCGCCGCGACGCGCGCGAGACGCGCCGCCAGGAAGTCGCCCAGCGCCTCGACCTTGGCCGGCCGCACGCGCGCCGTCGGCGTCACGAAGTAGAGGCCTCCCGCCGGCAGCTGCCAGTCCGGCAGCAAGGCTTCGAGGCGCCCGTCCGCCAGGAGGGCGTCCGCCACGAAGGAGGGCAGCTCGGCGATGCCCAGGCCCTCCAGCACCGTCGGCAGCAGTGCATCGACGTTCGTCACCCGGAGGGGCCCCGAGGGCGTGACCGAGACCTCGTCGCCGGCCCCGTTCCGGAACCGCCAGATGTCGGTCCGCGCCCGGTAGGCGTAGCCGAGGCAGTGATGGGCGTTCAGTTCGGTGGGGTAGTGCGGCCGGCCGTAGCGGGCGATGTAGGCCGGCGCGGCGACCACGAACCGGCTCACCGGCCGCAGGCGCCGCGCGACGAGCGCGGAATCCGGCAGCACCGCGATGCGCAGCGCCGCGTCGAAGCCCTCGCCGACCAGGTCGACCGTGGCGTCGCTGAGGTGCAGGTTGACCCGGATCTCGGGATAGAGCCGCAAGAACGCCGGCATCAGCGGGCCGACCTCGCGCAGCCCGAACGACATCGGCACCGCCAGGTTGACGGTGCCGCGCGGGCGGCTGGAGAGCTCGCGCGCCGCGTCCTCCGCCTCCTGCGCCTCGAGGAGGACCCGCGCGGCCCGCTCGGCGAGCGCGTGCCCGAACGCGGTCAGGGCCACCTTGCGCGAGGTGCGGTTGAGGAGGCGGCCGCCGAGGCGCTCCTCCAGGCGCGTGACCGCGCGGGACACGGTCGCCACCGAGACGCCCATCGCCCGCGCCGCGCCCGCGAACGAGCGCTCCTCCGCCACCTTGGCGAACAGGGCGAGCCCCTCAAGATCCGGCAGCCGCGACATCGACTTTTCCGCAACGATGACTTTCAGCCATTGCCATAGCGCAACGCTGCGCCCTCCGTCATCGTCGGATCACCATACAGACAGGGAAGATCCCCATGACCCAGAAGCTCACCGGCAAGGTCGCCGTCGTCACGGGCGCCACCAGCGGCATCGGCCTCGCCACCGCCAGGCGCTTCGCCCAGGAGGGCGCCCGCGTCTTCATCACCGGCCGGCGCAAAGCCGAACTCGACGCCGCCGTCACGGCGATCGGCCGCAGCGCCACCGGCATCCAGGCGGATGCCTCCCGCCTCGGCGAGCTCGACATCCTCTACGGGCGGGTGAAGGCGGAGGCCGGGCGCATCGACGTGCTGTTCGTCAACGCCGGCGGCGGCTCGATGCTGCCGCTCGGCCAGATCACCGAGGAGCAGTACGAGGACACCTTCGCCCGCAACGTGAAGGGCGTGCTGTTCACGGTCCAGAAGGCGCTGCCGCTCCTCGTGGACGGCGCCTCGGTGATCCTGACCGGCTCGACGGCCGCAACGGAGGGCACGCCGGCCTTCAGCGTCTACGCGGCCTCGAAGGCGGCCGTCCGCTCGTTCGCCCGCAACTGGATCCTCGACCTCAAGGACCGCCGCATCCGGGTGAACACGCTGAGCCCCGGCGCCACGCGGACCCCGGGCCTGCTCGGGCTGGCGGGTCCGGACGCGGAAGCCCAGCAGGGCCTGCTCGCCCACCTCGCCGCGAAGATCCCGCTCGGGCGCGTCGGCGAGCCGGAGGAGATCGCCGCCGCGGCGGTGTTCCTCGCCTCGGACGACGCCGGCTTCGTCAACGGCGTCGAGCTCTTCGTCGACGGGGGCCAGGCCCAGATCTGACCCGTCCCGCGGGGCCCCGTCCCGACCGGGCCCGGCCCTCGGCCCTCAGGCCGGCGGCGGGTCGAGGAGCACCCAGAGGCGCGAGATCCTGCCGTCCGCGAGCTCCGCCGCATCCGTCCCGGTGACGACGGTCGGACCGTCCGCCGGGCCGGCATGCCAGCGCAGGCAGCCGAGGCCGTGGTGCCCGACCCCGACGCCCTGGGGCACGAACCGGAAGGTCGGTCCGAACTGCTCGAGGAGCTTGCCCGCGACGTCCGCGATCGCGGCGCGCCCCTCCACGACGCCGCCGGGCTCGTACAGGACCGGCCGGGCGACGAAGAGGTCGTCGAGGGCGCGCAGGCGCTTCGCGGGATCGCGCTCGTTGAAGACGCGCTCGAGGTTGGCGCGCAGCAGCCGGTCGTAATCCGGCTCGGGAGTGTCCGGGGCCGTCCCGGTCTGGCTCGCCATGGCGTCGTCTTCCTTGGGGGGGCGGATGGAAGGAGGGGCGCGCCGCCGCGCCCCTCGCGCGCGTGTCACGACCTCACGAAGGCGAGCAGGTCGGCGTTGAGCACGTCCGCGTTCACCGTGAGCATGCCGTGCGGCAGGCCCGGATAGGTCTTCAGCGTGCCGGACGCCAGGAGCTTGATCGACTTCAACGCCGCGTCGGCGTACGGCACGATCTGGTCGTCCTCGCCGTGCAGGACGAGCGTCGGCACGCCGATCGCCTTCAGGTCCTCGGTCTGGTCGGTCTCGGAGAACGCCTTGATGCCCTCGTAATGGGCCTTGGCGCTGCCCATCATCCCCTGCCGCCACCAGTTCTGGATCACGCCCGGATGGACGGTCGCGCCGGCGCGGTTGAAGCCGTAGAACGGGCCCGTCGGGACGTCGAGGTAGAACTGCGCCCGGTTGTCCGCGAGCGCCTGGCGCAAGCCGTCGAAGACCGCGCGCGGCAGCCCCTCGGGATTGGCCTCGGTCCTCAGCATCAGCGGGGGCACGGCGCTCACCAGGATCGCCTTGGCGACGCGGCCCTGCGGCTCGCCGAACCGCGCGACGTAGCGCGCGGCCTCGCCGCCGCCGGTGGAGTGCCCGATATGCACGGCGCCGCTGAGGGCGAGATGCTCGGCCACGGCGGCGGCGTCCGCCGCGTAGTGGTCCATGTCGTGCCCGTCCGAGACCTGGGCGGAGCGGCCGTGGCCGCGCCGGTCGTGCGCGACGACACGGTAGCCGTTCCGGAGGAAGAACAGCATCTGCGTGTCCCAGTCGTCGGACGAGAGCGGCCACCCGTGATGGAACATGATCGGCGGCGCGTCCTGCGGGCCCCAGTCCTTGTAGAAGATCTCGACCCCGTCGCGGGTTGTGACATAGGGCATGCGCTACCTCCGTCCTCAGGCCGACCGAATGCGACAGCGCGAGGTTAGCTGGGCGATGGAGCGCCCCTGACAAGGTGGCGCGCCCGCCGCCGCGCGCCGCGCCGCTCGCGGGAGAGATTCGGGCCTTCGCTCAAGCGGCCTGCCGGGGATGCCGGGTCCGGCGCATGTCAGCGCCGCACCCGTCCGAGACGATCGACGGCCGCCCGCTCAGAGCCGTCCGCCGGCGCTCCCGGACGGTTCCGGCCGCGCTCAGGGGTCCAGCGCGATGTCGAGCGCGCCGCTCGCGCCGCGCGACAGCACGTCCATGATGCGGTCGCGCGCAAGGTGGGCGTGCGAGCGCCCGAGCGCGTCGGCGGTCCCTGCGTCCCGGTTCCGGATGGCCGCCACCATCGCGACGTGCTCGCGCAGGATCGCGTCCATGTGCGTGCGGTAGGCCCCCGGCGAGAGGAAGCACTCCGGATCGTAGGCCAGGTAGGCGATCCGCAGGGCGAGCGTGAGCAGGTGCCGGTAGGACCGCTCGACGAGGCGGTTGCCGCAGGCTTCGGCGATGAGCGCGTGGAAACGCCAGTTGCTCTCGTTCATCTCCTCCGTGTTGCGCCCGCGCGCGTGCCGCTCGAAGACCGCGCACTCCGCGTCGATGGCGGCCAGCTGCTCCGGCGTCCGGCGCAGCGCCGCCCACCGGGTGACGACGCGCTGCTCGAGGTCGAACGCCTCGAGGAACTCCCGGATCTGGTCCCACTCCATGCCGGCGACGCTCGCGCCCCGGTTCGGCAGGAGCACGACCAGCGACTCCGCGGCCAGGCGGACGAGAGCCTCGCGGACGGGCGTGCGCGACAGGCCGAGCCGGGTGGCGATGGCCGCCTCGTCGAGGGCGCTGCCCGGCCGCAGCGCCAGCGAGACGATCTCGCGGCGGATGGCCCGGTAGGCATGCTCGACGCCCATGCCCTTCAAGACGACAGGGGTTGCTTGGATTTTCATCTTGCCCGCGCTCTGACCTCTTGCATAATCCGTTTATACAAATCCATGGCCCGCCGCCGCCGGCTGCCGCCACCCCGCGCGGTCCGCGTGCCCCCGAGCAGGAGACAGCCGATGAGCGCGACCGCCCCGGAACTCATCGCGAGGCTGGACCGTTTGCCATCCTCGCGCTTCCACGTCACCGTCCTCGTCGTGGCGGCGCTCTCCCTGTTCTTCGATACGCTGGACACGGTGATCACCGGGTTCGCCTTCGCGGCTTTCCGCGACGAGTGGAAGCTCGGCGCGTCCGCGCTCGGCATCAACGCCGCCATCGGCCTCGCCGGCTACCTCGTGGGCTCGCTCCTGGTGGGCTTCGCGGCCGACCGCTGGGGCCGCAAGGCCGTGATGACCTGGAGCCTCGCGCTCTACTCCCTGTTTTCCGCCTCGCGCGCCCTGGCGCCCGGCATCGAGGTGTTCGCGCTCCTCAACTTCCTCACCTGGCTCTTCGTCGGCGTCGAGAGCTGCGTGGTGCCGCCCTACCTGGCGGAACTCTGGCCCTCGCGCCTGCGCGGGCGGTTCAACGGCTGGATGATGTCGTTCTTCGCACTCGGCATCGCGCTCTCGCCGGTCTGGGCCCTGATCTTCCTGCCCACGGTCGGCTGGCGCTGGACGCTGGCGCTCACGGCCCCCTTCGCGCTCCTCATCGGCATCATGCGCCGGGTGCTGCCCGAGAGCCCGCGCTGGCTGCTCAGCCAGGGTCGCGGCGCCGAGGCCGAGGCCGTCGTCGCCGACATCGAGCGGCGCGTGGCGCGGACCGTCGGCGGGCCGCTGCCGCCCGTCGCCCCCGTCGCCGCCCCGCTGCCCACCCACCGCGTGCAGCGCCGGGAGATCGTGGCGCCCGGCGTCCTGCCGCTCACGCTGATGCTGTGGCTGGTGTGGTTCACGGAGTACGGCGTGCTCTACACCTTCCAATCCGTGCTGCCGACGCTGCTCGCCCTCGACGGCTTCTCCATCGTGCGCTCGACGCAGTTCTCCGTCGTGATCTTCTCGGGCTTCATCCCGGGCTACGTGCTCGCCGGCTACCTCCTCGATCTCGTCGGCCGCAAGTACTGGCTGATGACCTGCTTTGCCGGGATCGCCGTGTCCGGCACGCTGTTCGGCTTCGCCGGCACCGGCACGGAGATCATGATCTGCGCCTGGTTCACGGCCTTCTTCCTCGGTAGCGGCTCGACCTCGATCTACACCTACACGCCCGAGCTCTACCCGACCGAGATCCGCACCACCGCGATGGGGATGGCCTCGGCCATGGGGCGCGCGGGCGGCATCCTGCTCCTGCTGACCTTCGGCGTCTTCTCCGTCCTGCAGGGCCGGCTGGCGCTGTTCGTCGTGAGCGACGGCCTGCTCCTGGCCAGCATCGTCGCGGTGGCGCTGCTCGGACCGAGCACGAAAGGCCGCACGCTCGAGGAGACCTCGGCCAAGGCGGAGCAGCCCGCCGCGGCCGGCGCGACGGTGGCGGCGGAATGAGCCGCCGCGCCGAGATCGCCGGGGCCGGCTTCGCCGGCCTCGCCGCCGCCGCGATGCTGGCGCGCCGCGGCTGGTCCGTGCGGGTGCACGAGGCGGCGGACGCGCCGCGCAGCGTCGGCGCCGGTATCTACGTCTACGCCTTCGCCCAGGAGGTGCTGCGGCAGATCGGGGCGTTTGCTGACTTCGACGCGCACGCCTTCGCGCCGACGTCGCGCACGATCTACGTGGACGGCGCGGCGCGCTCGACGACGCCGACCGACGGCCTGTACCGCACGACCACCCGGGCCGTCCTCCATCGCGCGGTGCTGGACGCGGCCCGGAGGGCCGGCGTCGAGGTCGCGACGCGCTCCCGGGCCGTGGGGGCAGAGGCCGGAGGGGTGCTGTCACTGGAGGACGGACGGTCCCTCGAGGCCGACCTGGTGGTCGCGGCCGACGGCGTGCGCGCGAGCGTCGCCCACCGCCTCGGGCTGACGATCGCGCGCACGCAGCACCAGAACGGCATCACGCGGGTCCTGCTCGACCGGACCGGGATGCGCGGCCCCGCCTGGGACGGCATCAGGGACTACTACGACTACCGCACGCGGCCATTGCGGGTGCTCTACACGCCCTGCGGGCCAGACGCGTTCTACTTCTGCCTGATGGCGCCCTCTCGCGACGGGCAGGCGACCCGCGTGCCGGTCGAGATCGCGCTCTGGGCCGAGGCGTTCCCCGCCCTCGCTCCCGCCCTGGGGCGGATCGGGCCCTCCGGTCGCCACGACCGCTACACCACGACGCGGCTGCCGCGCTGGTCGCGCGGGCGCGTCGCGGTGGTCGGCGACGCGGCGCACGCCATGCCGTCCAGCCTCGGCCAGGGTGCCGGCGTGAGCATGCTGAACGCCGTGCGGATGGCGGAAGCCGTCGATGCGGCCGAGGACGTCGAGGCGGGGCTGGCCGGCTGGGAGGCCTCACTCCGGCCGGTCGTGGAGCAGTGGCAGCGCGAGGCCGAGGGCGTGTCGCGGCGGCGCAGCCTCGGTGAGGCCGTTCACCCGGGCGGGGACCTGCCGGGCGAGCGGCCCGGCGACCTGCCGCCGATCCCCTCCCCGATCCCGCTGGAGACAGCCCCATGAGCGTGGCACCCGACGCACCCTGGTACTGGGCGATCCTCGCGGCCGTGGAGGCGCAGCAGGCCGGCGTCACGGACCGGCTCGGCCGCCCGTGGGCCCAGCACTTCGAGCGGGTGGCGCTGCGGCTGATCTTCCGCAACCCGAGCGCCACCCGGGCGCAGATCGAGGCGGCGCTGCTGCACGACGCGCTGATGGCGCGTGGCGGGGGCCAGGCCCTGCTCGACCGGCTCGGCGTCGGCTCGGACGCCCGCGAGCTGATTCGGCTGACGACGCCACCGCCCGATGCCGACTATTATCGCGCCTTCGAGGAGATCGGCTCGAGGGAGAACGCGATCTACCTCGACTATGTCCGGGGCCTCATCGCGTCCGGCAGCAAGGCCGCCGTCGAGATGAAGCTCGCCGACATCCAGGACACGATCGACGCCTGCCGGGCGGGGGCCACGGACGTGCTGGTCGGGCAGTTCCGCGACCGCTACGAACCGAGCCGCCTCCTGCTCGAGCAGGCGCTCAGTCCACGCATGACGCCGCCGCCCTGACCCCTGCGACCTCGGCGATCCTCCCGCCGTTCCCGACGCTCCCGCGCGCCGCCCGCGTCGGCCCGCCCCGCTCCGCGGGGCTTGCGCGGCGGGGGTGCCCCAGCGCGTGCCGGAAGGGGGCGGGCCGCGGGCGGCCGATGGACCGACGGCCCCGTAATGCCGCCGGCCCGGCGACGCGCTGGACCTCCGGCCCTGCCCGGGTTGCCCGCCGCCCGCGGCATCGACACCGGCTACTGGACCGCGAGCAGGGAGAAGCCGATCCAGCCCGGCAGCGGCGCCGTCCCCGCCTCCAGCATCGCCCGCTGCGTCGTCGCGAAGGCCTCGAGGGGCAGCATGCCGCCGAGCCGGCGCCGGTGGTAGCCGGTGAACAGGGCCGCGCTCGCCTCCGGCGCGGCCGGTGTGATGCTCGTCAGCACCGAGGCCGCGCCCGCCTCCAGCAGGCTGGCCGGCAACCCGACGAGGTCGTCCCCGAGCATGTCGACGTCGCCGATCCGGCTCGGGCGGACACCGGTGCTGCAGGCCGAGAGGGTGACCTCCGTGAAGGGAAGCGGGTGCAGCGCGATCTCGGCCGCGGTGAGCAGCCGGTCCGTCAGCACCAGCGCGGCGCCGGCCGGATCGTCGCGCAGGAAGACGCCGTGCGTCGCGATATGCAGCGCCGCGCCCGCCGCCTCCCGACACCCGAGCAGCGCCCGGAAGGCCGCCAGCGTCGCCTCCGGACCGACGCGCGGCGCGCCGACGAGACGCTCGCCGTAGAGCGCCGCCAGATCGGCGAGTTCCGTTTCCGTTTGCGGAAGCGCCAGCGCCGCCGATCGCGGAATCGGCGCCCCGAGCAGCGCCACGCGCCCACCGCCAGGCCTGCGGGCCGCCAGCGGCGCGATGCAGGCGAGGTTGGGCAGCGTCCCGACCGGAAGGAACTCGAACAGCCGGCGCTCGTCGCACGGCATCGCCGGCCAGGGCAGCAGGTTCAGGAGCCCGTGCGGGCAGACCAGCAGCGCCCGCGCCGCCAGGACCGCGCCGAGCACCGCCTCCGGCAGGAACGTCTCGACGGAGAGGTGGCGCTCCGCAGGATCGTAGTCGCGCGCGAATTGCTCGTGCGCGGGCAGCGTGACGTTGCGTTCGAACGCGGCCAGCGCCTCGGTCACCGGCGCCGGCAGGACGCGCGCGTGCGCGGTTGCCTCGCCGTCCTTCAGCAGCACGATGGTCAGAACGTTCCCGGCGAGGAACAGCTGGATCGCGGCCTGCCCGGCAGCCCGCAGCACGGCCAGCGTCGCCGGCATGTCCAGCGACGCCGACGGCGCGCCGCCACTGGCACCGGCCTTCATGCGCATCCGCTCGATCAGCGCCGCGCGCGCGGCGATATCGGTGGTCGCCTCCGGCGCAGCCTCGCCATAGGCCGACACGAGGCTGTCGATGCGCGCTCCGAGGCCGTCCAGCCGGTCGACATCCTCCGGCCTGGGCGCCGCGATCGCACCGGCCGCGAGCGACAGGGACAGGAAGCGCGACTTGATCGCATCGGCGTAGCGGGCCGCGCGCGCGCCGTCGCGATGCCCGACCGCCGTGGCGATCGCCTCGTCGAGCATCGGGCGGGCCGTGCGCAGCGCGAGGTTGTCGAGGCGAAACCCGAGGCTCGCGGTACGCAGTTGATCGAGAGCCGAGACGGCCGCATCGAAGGCGTCCAGCGCCTCACGCGCCCGCGAGCGCGCCTGCTGTGCCCGGGCCAGCTGCCAATGCGCCTTCCAGATCGTCTCCCACTGCCCGTAGGCGGTCTCGCCGGCGATCCCCGCCGCCGCGTCGTCGACCGCCTCCCGCCCGCGCCCCGTCTCGTTGAGCAGCCGCGCGCGCAGGACCCGCGCGGTACCGCGCTTCTGCGCGAGTTGTTCGTGTCCATCGAACGCCGGCAGCAATGCGTCGAGCAGCGTCAGCGCGCCCTGGTGATCGCCGCGCAGGCGCAGGATGTGGCATTGCTGCACGCGCATCGCCTCCCCGGCCCACGGCGCCAGTGCCGCGTAACGGGGATGAAGGCGGTCCAGGGCAGCCTGGGCCACGTCGAGCCAGTGGGCGCGTCCGGCGCCGCTCGCCTGCTCGGCACGGTCGAGCGCCAGATACATCTCCTGCGCGTCGAGATTGATGGCGCGGTTGTCTTGAAAGAACGTCCGCAACGGGTCCGCGCGCCCGTCCTGCGTGCCGTCGAGCCGAGCGCGCAGGTTGCGCAGGTGCGCCTCGCTGCGCGGGAAATCGCCGAGCCAGCGCAGCGTCTCCGCGATGGCGAGCTCGACCTTGTGCACCGGATCGATCGGCTCGGACGGCTGAGGCGCCACGCGCTGCAGCCGGTCGCGCTCGGCGAAGAGCACGGCGAGGACGGTCGCGTAACGCCCCGCCTGGCGGAAGTGCATCGCGCGATCCGTGGCCATCCGGGCGATCAGCGCCGGATCGCCGTACAGGTCCGCGATCGCGAGACCCCGCTCGAAGGCCTGGCGGGCCGCCTCGTGATCGCCGGCCGAGGCGTGCAGGTCGCTCAGCGTGCCGTACTCGTTGACCGCCATCTCGACCGTGCCGCGCAGGCCCGGTGCGCTGGAGCGGCACGCGTGGTCGAGCACCGCCTCGATCGCCCGGCACAGGCCGGCGCGGGCCGCGACCTGCTCCGCGAGCGGCGCCGTCATGGCGGCCACCACCCGGCGCAGCGCCGCGCCCTGCGCGAGCGTCAGGTGGGCTTGCCGAAGCACATCCTCGCCGGTCATCAGCCCGCCGTCCCGTCAGCGCCTCGCATGAGCTCCGCCGCGACCAACGTCTCGACCATCTCGCGGCTCGCCCCCTCCACCTTGATGGGGCCGTTCCGGCTCGGAATGGTCAGGGTGATGCCGGGATGGCGCTGGATCAGCGCGAGCAGCTTGTCGGCGATCTCCGCCGCGAGCTTGACGGCTTCCAGCGCCGGCTTGGCGGCGACCGCGAAGGCGAGCAGCTGGGGTCCCCACTCGACGGCGTAGCGCCAGACCTCGGCGAGCCCGCCCATGACCGGCGCCGGCCGGATCTCCGCGGAGAGCGCCTCGCGCAACTCGTCCTGCAATCCTTGCGTCCCGGCACCTGGTCCGGTGACGGCGATCGTGATCGAAGCCTGCTTCGGTGCGACGGCCATTGAACGCCCCCGATGGTTCAGGCGATCAAGCAGCGAGGCCATGCTCACGCCCGCCACGGAGTGGCGCGTTGAGACCATGACTTGCGCCGGGACAGCCAGCCTTACCAACCGCAAGATCTACGATCATACTCGTTGTCGGCGGCGATGCAACTGCCGGATGCTATTGCCTGCTTGAGGATGCGCTGTTGCCCCGATGCTTATCGCTGCCGCGAGCTTGCGGATCTCTGCTCCGCGCGCGAGCCCGCGGCGACACGGACGACGCGGAGCAGAGGCCGCTCCGGGGCCGAACGCCCGACCCGGTCGGCGCCGCATCCCGCCGGCCGCGGATGTCCCGGGACAGCTGCGGGGCGCCCCGGGGCTCCGCGGCGGCACCACGCTCCGCGGCGGCACCACGCTCCGCGGCGGCACCACGCCACGCGGCTGCGGGCTGCACCACGGGTCGCGCCCGAACCTGACCTGGCATCGTCGCGGGGCCGCTGTCGTCATGGGTCCGTGCCGGCACGGTGGCGAGGCGCCAGGCGCGGCTGCGGAGGAGCGCCCGGAGCCGCACGCACGAGCGGTCGTTCAGGTCAGATCTCGCAAGTCCGCTTCAGAACTCGCAAGTCCACTTCAGAACTCGCAAGTTCGCTTCAGATCTCGCAAGTCCGCTTGGCTAAGCCGTCCGCGTCATCTCCGGCCCGGGTTCGAGGTCACGCCCCTGGGCATCGTAGCGAGCCCGTGCGGCATCGAGCTGCGCGAGGTGCTGTATGGCCCAGGCGCCGAGTGCTTGAACCGGCTCGGCGAGCGAATGCCCCAGATCGGTGAGTTCGTAATCGACCCGTGGCGGGATCGAGGGCGTTACCGTCCGCGTCACCAGTCCATCCCGCTCGAGATTGCGCAGCGTCAGAGTCAGCATCCGCTGCGAGATGCCGTCAATGCCACGCTTCAGCTCACTGAAGCGATGCGAACGCTCACGCAGCATCATGATCACGAGCACACTCCATTTGTCGCCGATGCGCGAGAGAACCTGCGACACTTTCATGCATGCGGGAGAATGGTGCGGGATACGGGCAGTTACGTCCATGTGACCTCGGTATCATTCATGTGCCGTCTTGCGGCGCTCCATCAGGCCCATATCATGACCCGGTCACAACGAGGAACCAGGTTCCGATATGAAACTCCTGCACGTCGACACCAGCATCCTCGGCGCCGGCTCGGTGTCGCGCGAGCTGACCGCCCTGATCGTCGAGCGGCTCACCCGGGGCGTTCAGGCCGAGGTCACCTACCGCGATCTCGTCGCTGAGAGCGTGCTGCACCTGACAGCCGCCACCCTGCCGAGCGCGCATCCGGCGTCGGCGCTGGCCGGGCCGCTCGATGCGGCGGCGCAGGCTGAGCGCGCGGTGAGCGACCAGATACTGGAGGAGTTCATCGCCGCCGACACGGTGGTGGTCGGCGCCCCCATGTACAACTTCACCATCCCGTCGCAGCTGAAGGCATGGCTGGATCGCCTCGCGGTGCCGGGCAAGACCTTCCAGTACGGCGCGAACGGGCCGCAGGGCCTGGCCGGCGGCAAGCGCGTGGTCGTGGCGGTCGCGCGCGGCGGCTTCTACGGCCCGGAGAGTGGTGCCGTCTCGGCGGAACACGCCGAAAGCTACCTGCGGACCATCTTTGCCTTCATGGGCATCACCCGGCCGGAGTTCGTCCTGGCCGAAGGTCTCGCTGCCGGAGACCCCAACAAGACCCGGGCGCTCGCCTCCGCCCGCGAGGCTGTCCGGCAGCTCGCCGCCTGACCGCCGACGGGTCAGGCGAGGGGTGCCGTCGAACGGTCGTTCGCCCGGCTGCCGGTCCCGCTTGCCGCGGGTCACCGGCAGGGTGCCGACGGACCCGCCCGGGGGGCGAGGTCGTCACCCGGTACCGGCCAGCGGGCCGTTGCGGCCGCGCCTGTTTCGGCCGGCAGGCGGACGGTCGCGGTCGCGCACCGGGCCCTCGCCTCACTCAGGTTCGGCCGTGCCCATCGCGTCGCGGCACCCAAGGTCCCGTCCACATCGCCGCCACCCGGCCCGGCTGGCCTCTTGCCATCCTGGGCGCCGCGTGCGGTATCCTCGTGCGCGTCGCCACCGCCGAGGCAACCGGGAGAGGACGAGGGTGGCCGCAATCAACCCGCGCCAGGGTCGCGTGCCCGGTCGACGGCCGAGCGCCAGGAAGGCCCCAGGGCTTAACGATCGGCGTCAGCCCGGTCAGGGTGGCTGCCGGATCCGCTCGTGCGGCTCCTGCGCCCGGAGCAGGCAGTCCATGCCGCCGAAATGTTCCGTCCAATGCCCGGGGCGCTGACCACGCCCCGTGCCGCCCTGCTTCGGCTGGCCAGGCTGGTCGCGAGCGACCTCTCCCGAGGACGGGTGAGCCCGGGCCTGCAAACCGTCGGCTCGGCCCTGTCCGAGAGCCCCGATGCGGTCCTGCTCCTCCTCGACCTGCTCCTGGCCGAGACGCGCAAGAAGCGCCCCAGCGAGCGCCTGTGTGACGCACTCCTCCTCATGCTCGGGCAGGCACTCGCGGAGGCTCGCATGGCGCTTGAGGCCGACGCCCAAGGTCCAGCCGCTGCACTCGTCGCCGATGTCAGGCGCAACCTTGTCGCGGCGGCCGAGGCTGGGCGGACTTCGCCCGAACTGTTGATGGCGCTCGCCCGGCAATTCGCGCTCGCCAAGCTCGATTTCGGTGAAGACTTGCGCGCGCTCACCGCAACCGGGGCGGAGCAGGCGGCAGCACGCGGGGGACCGGTCCAGGCCGAGGACATCGCCGCGCACTACGCCGCCATGGCAGCCGCATCGGACCAGGATCCATTCCTCATCCACGAGCAGCTCTCCGAGCAGGTGGCCGCCTTCCCGGGCGAGCAGCGGGCCGTGATCGTCGGCTCGTTCATCACCTCGGACGTGCCTGCCATCCGTGCGGCTGCCCTCGGCTGGCTTCTCGACCCGGACCCGGCCGTGCGCCGGCAGGTCGCGCAGGACCTCGCCGCGTCCGCGGCGCGCGGGCTCGTTTCGGCAGCGTGCGCCGACCGCATGGTGCTGATGCGGCCATGGCTGCCGGAGGCGGTTCAGGCGAGCCTCGACGCCGCCGTGCGAACCTGCCGTCAGCGCGGCGAACCGGCCGTCGCCAAGCCCGCCGTGCAGATCAACGCGGTGATCGCCTCGGGCTGCGACGGCGCGGGCGCGCAGAGCTTCTTCGTTCTCCTCAAGCGGGGTCGCAAGCTCGCCCTCGCGGCGCTTCTCGTGAAGCACGGCTTCGGCGTGCGGGACGCCTGGGTCCGTGAGGACCTCGGCCGGCGAGAGGTCGATCAATTGCTCACCGAGGTCGGGCAGCAGCTGGACGCCTTCGACGGCTCGCCCGAGATCGTCGAGGTCGCCGTGGCGCACGGGCTGGCCGTCGGTCTCGACCGCAACGAGCCGCCACCCTTCGGCCTCGTGCAGGTCCTCGAAGCCGTCGGCCTGACGCAGGTCCGGCCCGAACGCCTGGATGCCGCGACGCTCATTGCGCAGCTTCTCGACGCGGTGCCCGACGAGCACCGGTCCGCGCCGGCGGCGGCGGCGGCGGCTCTGGCCGCATCGAAGCGTTGGCCGAAGGCCTACGCCTTCCTGCAATCCTGGTTTGAGCAGGACGAGGCGGCGCACGCCGCAATCGGCTCTGTGAGGGACAAGAGGCAGCAACGGGAGGCGGTGCTGCAGCAGGTTCTGCCGCTGCGCCGTGCGCGATGGGCGGAACTGCTGGCCTGGACGGCGAAGGCCGCCCAGGATCAGGTCGAGGATGAGGCGTGGATCGGGTTCGCCCTTGTCGCACGCGAACTGCTCGGCGAACGCCCCTTGGACGAGATCCCGGTCGCCGGGTGGATCGCCGGGAATACGGCTGCCGCGCTGCGTCGGCGCTGAGGGCGCGAGCGCCCTTGTCCCATTGGGGCCGTCGAGGGCGCTGGTTTCGCCGATGCGCTTTGCGGCTCGACCAGTGAGGGAGTGGCCGGTGCCCAGGAAAAAGCCCCAGCATCGTGCTGTTGAAACCAGGAACATATGGCAGCCTGATTGCCGGAAGTTCCCGGGTTCCAACTGGGAGATTGTGGCCTCTTAGCGACAATCTCCCAAAATCAACCGTCAGGTTGCGGAAGCGGAGATTTTGCATCGTGCGGTCGATTGCAGCGTCACAGCCATGTTCGTTAACTCACCTGGTCAGCATGGTTGCTTGAGACCTTAAGAAAAATCTGTGTGAGGGTGGACGATGTCGTCTCTGCGTCGCGGGTTGTTGATCAGCACCGTCCTGGTGCCGTGCGCTGCCATCGGTCTCGCCAGCCGCGCCCGGGCGCAGAACGGAACCATCGCCCTCGAGACCATCGACGTCGTGCCCGTCACCCCGCTCGGCGGCGCGGGCGGCATCGCCCGCTCCGAGACCGGCGCGCGGATCGAGGGCGGCGGCACGCTGCCGCTGTCGAAGGTCCCGTTCACCGTCGAGACCGTCACGGCCCGCCAGTTCGAGCAGGATCGCCCGACCCTCGACCCCACCTTCACCCTGGCCCGCACCACCCCGGGCGTGAGCCTCTCCGACGGCCAGGGCAACAGCTTCCGCCAGACCCTGACCTACCGCGGCTTCGACGCCTCGCCCCTCCAGGGCGCCCCGCAGGGCCTCGCCGTCTATCAGAACGGCACCCGCATCAACGAGGCCTTCGGCGATGTCGTGAACTGGGACCTGATCCCCTCGGTCGCCATCAACCGCATCGACATCGTCACCGGCAACCCGATCTTCGGCCTCAACGCGCTCGGAGGTGCCGTCAACATCGAGATGAAGAACGGCTTCACCTGGCAGGGCAAGGAGGTCTCCGTGATGGGCGGCTCGGATGGCCGCATCCTCGGTACCCTGCAGTACGGCGAGGTGATCGGGCCCTGGAGCTTCTACTTCGCGGGCGAGGGCCTGCGCGACGCCGGCTGGCGCTACCAGTCGCCCTCCGAGATCGGCCGCGTCTACGCCGACATCGGCCACCGCACCCTCGACTCCGAGTTCCACGTCATCGCCTCGGGCGCCAAGACCTTCTTCGGCGCCGCCGCGGCCACGCCCGTCGACTTCACCCACTTCGACGAGCGCGCGATCTTCACCTACCCGCAGACCACCAGCACCGAGGTCGGCCAGATCCAGGTCACCGGCAAGATCAACATCTCGCCGACCTGGGACCTGGCGGGCAACGCCTACGTGCGCCGCTTCAGCCAGTCCTACATCGACGGCAACGACGGCAACTTCGAGAATTGCAGCACCCGCTCCTCCTTCCGGGGCTCGCTCTGCTTCGAGGACGACGGCTTCACGCGGGCGCCGGGCCAGACCGACCTCGCCTTCCGCAACCAGTTCCTGATCCTCGGCCCGCAGAACCAGCGTGTCCCCTTCAGTGCCGGGGTGCCCTACGGCACGATCGACGTGGTCAGGACCGAGGCGACCGGCTACGGCGGCAGCCTCCAGGCCACCAACCGCGACCGCATCCTCGACCACTCGAACACCTTCATCGTCGGCGGCACCATCGACGTGGCCGACTACAGCTTCAAGTCGTCCAGCACGCTCGGCGTCATCAACCCCGACCTGAGCATCACCACGAACCCGCTCAACCCGACCTACGGCAACGTCCCGGGCCTGGGCGTCGGCCCGATCCGCACCGCAGCGGCGCTCGGCATCGCGCCGAGCCAGGTGATCGGCTCGAACCTCTACATGGGCCTGTACGCTCTCGACACCTTCGACGTCACCGACCGGCTCTCGCTCACGGCCGGCGCCCGGCTGAACTTCGCGCGCATCACCACGCAGGACCTCACCGGCTTCTCGCCCGACGTGACCGGCACGCACTACTTCACCCGCATCAACCCGGTCGCCGGCCTCACCTACCGGTTCACCCCCTGGCTGACCCTCTACGGCGGCTACTCGGAGTCGAACCGGGCACCGACGCCGCTCGAACTCGCCTGCGCCAATCCCAACCAGCCCTGCCTGCTTCCCAACTCGCTCGTCGCCGATCCGCCGCTCAAGCAGGTCGAGGCACGCACCTACGAGGTCGGCTTCCGCGGCTCCGTGCCGAACTTCTACGAGGGCGGGCTGCTCAACTACAAGATCGGCGCGTTCCGCACCGACCTGACCAATGACATTCTCCAGGTCGCGGTGCCCGGCAACGCGGCACGCGGCTACTACGTGAACGTGCCGGCGACGCAGCGCCAGGGCATCGAGGTGGCGGCCGAGTACGTCACCGAGCGGCTGAGCCTGTACGCCAACTACGCCCTGATCGATGCGACCTTCCAGTTTCGCGGGGAGCTCTCCTCACCCAACAACCCGCTCGCCGACGACGGACTGATCACGGTGCGGCCGGGCAACAAGGTGCCGCTGGTCCCCGACCATCAGTTCAAGGCTGGCTTCGAGTACGCGATCACGCCATTCTGGAAATTCGGCATGAACATGCAGGCTTTCTCGTCGTCCTACTTCCGGGGCGACGAGTCGAACCTCAACCGCAAGCTGCCGGCCTACTTCACCGCGAACCTGAACACGAGCTTCCAGGTGACGCAGAACGTGCAGGTGTTCGCGCTGGTGACCAACCTGTTCAACAATCGCTACGCCAATTTCGGCACGTTCCTCGAGCGTGACGACAATTTCGCGGGCCGCTACGCGCTCAACGACCCGCGTACCACCACGCTGGTGCAGCCGCTGTCGGTGTATGGTGGCCTCCGCATGACCTGGTAGCGGCGCCTGGCGCGAAGGCGGCCGCGGCGGCGCGGGCGCCGGATCAGCCGTCCGGCGCTGCGCGCCCGCCAGGGGGTCGCGGCCGGCGTCGACGTCGCCGACGGTCTCGAACAGGAAGATGCCCCGGTGGTTGTGCCCCCTGGCGCTGCCGGGCGTGGCGTTCCAGGGGCGGCCCGTCCAAACCGTGCCGTCCGGGGCGATGGTCCCGTGCTGCGCGATGTCCGAGAAGCCGTGCTTGGTGTGGCGCCGGTACATGCCGGTGATCGACGCCAGGCCGCGATACCGGGCGTGGTTCGGCCGCCAGGTGTGGTGCATGGATGTGGGTCTTCGCCGGCTTCCAGGCGAAGGACGCGACGGCGGCGCGGAACTGCGCCGGGGTGAACCGGACGAAGGGCGGGGGCATGTGATCCTCCCCGAGAAGCGCGTGACGACGGCGTGGGCGAGAAGCGACGGGGTCCGGCGCCGTGCGGGCCATGCCCCGCACGGCGCCGCCCTGCATCAGTGCCGCATGTCCCAGTCGGCGCGGTGGCCGCGCGTGTCGACGTGCACGAAGGTGTTGTAGATGCCGATGCCGCCGCTGAAGACGCCCTCGACGTCGCGCATCCTGATCAGCACGTCGCTCCAATGTCCCGGACCCCTGCCGTCCGCCGCCGTGAAGTCGATGGCGCGCATCTGCTTGTGCTGGCTCTCGGACGCCGTGCCGGAGAGGCAGCGGTTGTAGGCCTCGTTGCGGTAGATGCTGTTCAGGCGGATCGGTGCGTTGAGCCGGCTGCGCAACTCGTCGAGGGCCCGGGCGGTCGCGTCGAGGTTGCGCCACAGCGCCTTGGCCGGCAGCGCGTTCAGGCCGAAGCAGCGGCTGCCGGGAGTCGAGTGCGTTCCGCCGAGGAACAGGAACTCCCGGAACGTGAAGAACCTCAGGCCCAGGCCGTCGACGTGCGCCTTGAACGCGGCCTCGACCTCGGAGGCGTCGGCGGCCTCCTCGCTCCGCTCCAGTCCCGCCGGGCCGGCATCGAAGGCCCTCTGCTCGGCCTCGTCGGCCGCCGCTTCCGCCTCGACCTCGTTGTCGCCGCTCGCTTGGTCGGTCATCTCGCTCTCCCTGCTGCGCGGGCCGCTGGTGTGCTTGCGTTGCACCGGACGGTCCCGGTCCCTTGTTCGAGGGGCCCTCGTGTCCCTCGTCGTCCCGAAACGTCGGCATCCGCTGCACCGTGTCCTGGGCAGGATGGCTCGGCGCGACTCGTCTCGGAGATGCTTAGACGGCGGCCACGAACGCCGCCGCGTCGAGCACGCCGAACCCGAGCGACGGGCTGTGCTGCGTGCTGATGTTCTGGACGGTCCCGCGCAGGGCCGGTCCGATGTCCCGCCGAGGACGGCCCTCAGGCCGCAGCAAGCCCCGCCTCGAAGAGCGCGGCCTCGCGCTCGCGCCGCTTGCGCAGGCCTGCCACATTCGGCCATAGCCGCGCCATCGCACGGATGTCGCCCGGGACGAGATCGAACTCGGCCGCCTCCATGTGCTGGCGGATGGCCCGCATCTCCCGATAGCGATCGCCGTCCTTCCGGAACGTCGCGCCACGGTTGTAGGTCAGCGAGACGAGGGCCCCGAGGCAGTCGGGGCCGATCCGATCCGTGTGCGGGAGGGCCCGCGTGACGACCTGCGTCCAGCGCGGGACCACCTTGGTCCGGTGCACCGCGATGGCGGCGTCCCAGGGCACGTCCACCGTGGTGCCGAGCCGCGCCGCGAGGGCTCGCGCGTCATCCCCGGTCACCCCGAGGGCCTGCCTCAGGTCGGCGATCATCGGGTCCGGGATGACGCCGCTCCAATCCGGCTCCAGGCGGCCCTGGGCGTAGCCGACGTCGTAGCCGATCCCGATCGTCGCGCCCGACTCACCGCCCGGCCAGGTTGGTCGTCGATACCGATCCTCGTAGAGCGCGCGGCTCGTCACCTCGAAGGTGACGATCAGGTCGAAGGCCGCGGGCGAGATGTCCGCGGGGGGAAGGGCCTCCGCGGCGCCCTCCTCACCGGCCACCGCGTCGCCGTGTTCGCCGCGAAGCCACTCCAGAGCCTCTCTGGCTGCGCGGGCCGACTCCAGCTCGTCTTCCGTGAGAGTATCGGGATTCGCCTGATCGTCCGACATTCAGGAAGCCTCCCTGTGCGTGCGGTAAGGCCGCCGCTCTCCGTCCGCATCGCATGCATCGCAGAGGATCATCGCCCGGCCAGCCGCACCTGGCGCGGTGGCGCAGACCGACTTGGCGGCCAATTCGCAAGGACGCAATTACCGTCGAGTTTTCCAGTTAATGCAAACTCAACATATCACGGGCTTGCGACGATGCCAACAGGTTGTAATCCGGATTTGCAAGGCAGACCTCATTCGCGAACCGCTCGGCATATATTTTTGCGTCGAGCATCATGATGTAAAGTTGTTAGCCTGATTGGCTGCACATAGGATATCCGGCGAGTCTTTCGCGCCACATTCTCGCAGAAGACAGTTTTATGAGCACCTGCTGATAGAACATCATTATATACGAAATTCCATCTTACCCTCAGGGCAGTCGGTAGAAGGAAGAGGTGACAAGCGAGGGGAGTTCTGAAGCGGTCGTCTGCCTTGGCGGAAGTTGACGGAGCGGTCGATGGAAGCGGTGGGCGAGTCGGCTGCGGCGGTGTTCGAGGCGACGGTGTTCTCCGACCATTTCGCGGACCGGCTCGACCCCCCGGCAGCCGGGCAGGGTCGCCTTACGCGAAACCCTCATCCGACGGACACCCGCAGCCGCATCGAAACGCTGAAGCGTTTCCACCTGAGGCCGGCCCGGCCACCGGCGACCGCGCAAGCGGCGCGCGAAGCGGTTGCGGCCGCTGCGCTCGGCCTCGTACGGGGTGGCGTCCGCCGCGGCGCGGGCCGCCTGCCCACGGCGGACCCGCCCTGCGCCGGCCGCGGCTTGACCGCCGACCCGGGCCGCACCACCTCGGCGGCGTCCCATCCACGGGATACCCGGAGCGGCCGATGATCGACCTCTACTACTGGACGACCCCGAACGGGCACAAGGTGACGATGTTCCTCGAGGAGGCCGGCCTGCCCTACGCCCTGAAGCCGGTCAACATCGGCAAGGGCGAGCAGTTCGAGCCGGACTTCCTCCGGATCGCCCCGAACAACCGCATCCCCGCGATGGTCGACCACGCGCCCGCGGGCGGGGGCGCGCCCGTGTCCCTGTTCGAGTCGGGCGCGATCCTGCTCTACCTCGCCGAGAAGACCGGGCGCTTCATCCCGGCCGGCACCCACGGCCGGGCCGAGGTGCTGCAATGGCTGTTCTGGCAGATGGGCGGCCTCGGGCCCATGGCCGGCCAGAACCACCACTTCGTGCAGTACGCGCCGGAGCAGATCCCCTACGCCATCGACCGCTACGTCAAGGAGACGAACCGGCTCTACGGCGTGCTCGACCGGCGCCTCGCCGACCGCGCCTTCGTGGCGGGGCCCGACTACAGCATCGCCGACATGGCGATCTACCCGTGGATCGTGCCCCACGAGCGCCAGCGCCAGAACCTCGACGAGCACCCGAACCTGAAGCGCTGGTTCGGGGCGGTCGCCGAGCGCCCCGCCACCCGCGCCGCCTACGCCCGGGCGCAGGCGATCAACCAGCAGCCGACGATGTCGGAGGAGGCCAAGGCGATCATGTTCGGGCAGACGGCGGCGAACACCCGGCGCTGAGCCCCGGGCGGAGGCGCACCCGTGGCGCCGCCTTCCCGCGGCCGGGCGACGTGGCGCACGCCGGTGCGCCGCGTCCTCACCTACGGGCCGCCCCTCGTCGGGATCGTCCTGGTCGGGCAGGCCGTGGTCGCCTCCATCGGGGGCGACATCCGCCCGTGGGAATTCGCCCTCGGCGCGGCCTGCATGGCCCTGGCGTTCGCGGGCCGCCTGGTGCCGGGGCCGTGACCGGCCGCGGGGCCCGGGCGCCGGCGCGCCCGGGCGCTCGCACCCGGATCCCGGCCTCAGCCGTCCCCGGCGGCCGCGCCGGGCGCGGGCCGGTGCGCGTCCGCATTCCCGGCCCCGAGGCGCTTCTCGTAGCGCCAAGCGGTCATGCCGTCCTCGTAGTAATCCTCCACGGTCTCGAACCGCACGTAGCCGCTGCGCTCGTACAGGCGGATGCCGGCGCCGTTGTCCTCGCGCACCTCGAGGCGCAGGCACGCGCAGCCCTTCGCGCGCGCCTCCCGCTCGGCGGCCTCGAGCAGGACGCGGCCGAGGCCGGTGCCGGCCCGGCTCGGCGCCACCGCGATGGAGGAGAGGCGGGCGCAGGCGCTGCCGCGGCGGCGCTCGATGGTGGCGGCGCCGACCAGCACCGCCCCGTCGAGCGCCACGAGGAGCGAGATCGTCGGCGAGCGGACGGCGTGGCGCAGCGCCCGGCGCTCCGCCCGGTCGCTCGCGAAGGCCGCGACCTCGAGGGCCATCAGGGCGTCGAGGTCCTCGGGCCGGGCGTGCCGGATCGTGACGGCGGGGTGGTCCCGGTCGGCCGTCACGCGGCGGTCCACGGATAGGTCCAGGTCTCCGTGAGCGTGCGGCCGCCGGCCCTCAGGAAGGCGCGCAGGTCCGTCGACTGGCCCGCCCGGTCGAGCTTGACGTCGATGGCGGCGCGGAATCCCTTCACGTGCAGGTTCGCCACCAGCGAGGTCGCGGTGATGCGGCCCTGCGTGGTCGAGGGCACGATCTCGACGGCCTTCGGGTCGGCGAGCCAGTAGGCGAGGTCGCCGCCCGAGAAGTCGACGAGGAAGCGCCGGGTCGTGGCGTCGAGCGCCTCGCCCGAGCCGCCGCTCGCCGCCGTGCGGGCCACGTAGGTGTTCACCACCCGGCCGCCCGGATGCAGGTCCTCGGTCCCGGCGAGGGCCCTGACCTTGTAGGACAGCTCCACCGCCTCGCCGGCCCGGTAGGGCTGCCGGGGCTGCCAGTAGGCCACGACGTTGTCGTGGGTCTCGTTCTGGGTGGGCAGCTCGACCAGGCGGACCGCCCCCTCCCCCCACTCGCCCTGGGGCTCGACCCAGTAGCCCGGGCGGCGGTGGTAGAAAGCCTCGAGGTCCTGGTAATCCTCGAACACCCGGTCGCGCTGCATCAGCCCGAAGCCCTTCGGGTCCCGGTCGAGGAAGGACGAGATCCAGCGCTCGCGGGGGTTGCGCAGGGGGCGCCAGATCCACTCGCCGCCGCCCGACTGCATCAGCAGACCGTCGGAATCGTGCAGTTCGGGCCGGTAATCGTCCGGGTGGCGGCGCTCGTTCTCGCCGATGAAGAACATCGAGGTCAGGGGCGCGATGCCGACCTCGGCCATGTCCCGGCGCGGGTGCAGGGAGGCCCTGACGTCGACCACGGTCTCGTCGCCCGGGTAGACCAGGAACTGGAACGCGCCGGTGCAGGAGGGCCCGTCGAGGAGGCCGTAGATCACCGCCCGGTCGGCGGCCTTCGGCGGCATCTCGATCCAGAACTCGCGGAAGAACGGGAACTCCTCCGGCCCGCCCGCGCCCTCGACGTTGACGGCGAGGCCCCGGGCCGAGAGGCCGTAGAGCTGGTCGCGGCCGAGGAAGCGGTAGTAGCTCGCGCCCAGGAAGGCGATGAGCTCGTCGAGGAGCCCGGGCTTGTTCAGGGGGTAGTGGAGCCGGAAGCCCGCGAAGCCGAGGTTGACCGGCAGCGGCTTCTCGATGGCGGTGCGGCCGTAATCGAACAGCGCCGGCTGGTAGGGGATCGGGGTCGGCACGCCGTCGCGCACCACGTTCACGGTCACCGGCCGGGTGAACAGGAAGCCGAGGTGGAAGAGCTGGAGCCGGAACGGCCCGTCCTGGTCGCCGAGCAGCGCCTTGTCGGGCCGGAAGCGGATGTCCCGCCAGGCGTCGTAGTCGAGCCCGCCGAGGGGCGCCGGCAGGGCGGGCGCCGCCGCCTCGAAGGGCGCCCCCGAGAGGGCGCGGGCCCGGCGCACCACCTCCTCGAAGCGGAACCGGGGCGGCGCGGGGCCCCCCGCCGGGGGCGGGCTCCCGGCGGGGGGCGGCAGAGCGCTCGGCCCGGGCTGCGTCGGCCCGACCTGGGCGCCCGCCAGGCGCGGCAGCGCGGCGGTCGAGAGGAGGCCGGCCAGGAGGCCGCGGCGGGAGGGTGCGATCGTCATGGCGTCTTTCGGGTACGCCCCGCGTCCTGAACGCGAGGCCAATGGCGCGGCGGCGGCGCGACGCGGCCTCCGGCGCCGGGCGCGCCGCCGGAGGCCGCGGGCGGGCCGCCCGCCGCGAGCCGCTGAATGGCCCGTCCGGCGGCGCTTGAGAAGGGCCTGCGCGGCCCCGGCGTGGCGCGCGCGCCACCCCGTCGGATTCTTGCGGAAAATCGCGTCGGCGGGGTTGCGGGAGAGGGGGTCGATCCGTATGTATCGCCTTGCCCAATTTCGCACGTGCCTGTGGCCGCGTGCCGGTTGGTGGGCATCCGGACAAGAGGCCGGACAGCCGCCAGGGGTCTTAAAGGATCGATGGTCGACAGGGTGGAGCCCTTCGGCCGGCATCCAGGTGGCGACACCGGACCCCGACAACAACCGGCAGCCGGAGGCAAAACCGGCGAACCCCGCTCTCCACGGGGGACGCAGCTTAAAGCAACGACGAACGGGCTTTTTTGGTCTCGTCGGCCCTCCAAAGGTCGACACCGAAGAGGCTTGTTTCTCTTTGCCCCGTGTGCGGACCGGGCCATCCCGTTCCAATCCAAGGCAGCTTCCGGGTGCTCTGCGCCCGCGCCGCGCGTCGTGTCTCCACAGCACGTCCGCAGCGCGTCGCATCGCCCCCTGACGCCGGACGGCTCACCCGCCGTCTGATCTTCGACATCGGGTTCCCGCGGGAGCCCTCTCGAACCTTTGGTGGGACTGAGCATGACCGATCGCATCCGCGACTTCCTGCGCGCGCGCCGTGATCTCGGCCGGGACGAGGGCCCCGTGATGGTGCTCGACCTCGACATCGTGCGCGACAACTACACCGCCTTCTCCCGCGCCCTGCCGGACACCCGGGTGTTCTACGCCGTCAAGGCGAACCCGGCCCCCGAGGTGCTGCGCCTGCTCGCCGACATGGGCTCCTGCTTCGACACCGCCTCGGTGGTGGAGATCCAGATGGCCCTCGCGGCCGGCGCCACCGCCGACCGCATCTCCTTCGGCAACACGATCAAGAAGGAGCGCTGCATCGCCCGCGCCCTCCGGCTCGGCGTGCGCCTGTTCGCGGTCGATTGCGAGGCGGAGGTGGAGAAGATCGCCCGGGCCGCCGAGGCGGCGGAGGTCGCCGCCGAGGACGTGCAGGTGTTCTGCCGCATCCTCTGCGACGGCGCCGGCGCCGAGTGGCCCCTGTCGCGCAAGTTCGGCTGCGTGCCCGAGATGGCCGTGGACGTGCTGGAGCACGGCCACCGGCTCGGGCTCACCGCCTACGGCGTGTCGTTCCACGTCGGCTCGCAGCAGGGCAACACGGAAGCCTGGGACGGGGCGCTCGCCTCCGCCTCCATGATCTTCCGCGAGTGCGCCCTGCGCGGCATCAGCCTGTCGATGGTCAACCTCGGCGGCGGCTTCCCGACCAAGTACCTCAAGCAGGTGCCGGGCGTGGAATCCTACGGCGACGCCATCTTCCGGGCCCTGACCAAGCACTTCGGCAACCGCCTGCCGGAGACCATCATCGAGCCGGGCCGCGGCATGGTCGGCAACGCGGGCATCATCGAGGCCGAGGTCGTGCTCGTCTCGCGCAAGTCCGAGGCCGAGGACGAGGTGCGGTGGGTCTACCTCGACATCGGCAAGTTCGGCGGCCTCGCCGAGACGATGGACGAGTCGATCCGCTACGCCATCCGGACCGACCACGACGAGGACCGCATGGTCCCGTGCGTGCTCGCCGGCCCGACCTGCGACTCGGCCGACGTGCTCTACGAGAAGACCCCCTACCCGCTGCCGATCTCGCTCGCCATCGGGGACAAGGTGCTGATCGAGGGCGCCGGGGCCTACACCACGACCTACGCGGCGGTGGCCTTCAACGGCTTCCCCCCGCTGCAATCCTACGTGATCTGACCCGCCCGGCGCGGGCGGCGCCCCCACGCGCCGCCCGCGCCACTCCCGGCCGCGGCCCGGAACGAAGCGCCGGCCCCGGCGTTGCGCTCCTCAACCGATGCCGCCCGCGCGCCCGCGCGACACCCCGCAACCTCGAGAGTCCCGGACGGCCCGCCGCTCCACGCGGCGGGTGCGAGGGCTGTCCTTTCCCCTGATCGGCATCGGGAGGGTACGGCCGTGATCCACATCCGCGACGAGCGCAGCACCGACATCCCCGCCCGCGAGCACCTGCTCGATGCCTGCTCCGGCGCGGCCCGCTTCGCCAAGACCTGCGAGCGCCTGCGCGAGGGGCGCCTGCCGGCCGAGGGCCTGGCCCTCGTGGCCGTGGCCGAGGAGCGCCTCGCCGCCACCGTGCGGCTGTGGAACGTCAGCGCCGGCCCGGACCGCCCCGCCCTGATGCTCGGCCCGCTCGCCGTCGACCCGGCCCTGCACGGGCTCGGGATCGGCGCGCGGCTGATGCGGGAGGCCCTCGCCCGGGCCGGGGCGGCCGGCCATGCCGCGGTGCTGCTCGTCGGCGACGCGCCCTACTACGCCCGCTTCGGCTTCGGCGCCGGGGCGACCGGCGCGCTGCGGCTGCCCGGGCCCTACGCGCCGGAGCGCTTCCTGGCGCGCGACTTGGCGCCGGGCGCGCTGCGCGGCGCCGCCGGCCTCGTCCAGGCGA
>NZ_QOWC01000018.1 GCF_003574465.1 Methylobacterium crusticola | reverse complement strand
GCCGAGCCGTCCGGTGCCGGGCCTTCCGGCGCCGGGCCCGCCGGGCCGCCCGCGGGCCCATCGGCGCCGCCCGCCGGGCGCGCCCTCACCTTCGCCCTCGCCAGCCAGGCCCTCGGCTAGAATCGGAACCGCCCCCATGCTCAGCAACTCCCTGATCGAACTCGACCGCGCCCACCTCGTCCACCCGGTCGCGTCCTATCGCGGCCACGAGCGGGCGGGCGTGCGGGTGCTGCGCTCGGCCAAGGGCGCGACCGTCACGGATGCGGGCGGCCGGGAGCTGCTCGACGGCTTCGCGGGCCTGTGGTGCGTCAACGCGGGCTACGGCCAGGACAGCATCGTCGAGGCCGCCGCCCGGCAGATGCGCGAGCTGCCCTACGCGACGGCCTATTTCGGGCTCGGCTCCGAGCCGGCGATCCGCCTCGCCGCGGCGCTGGCCGAGCGGGCGCCGGGCGACCTCAACCACGTCTACTTCACCCTCGGCGGCTCCGACGCGGTCGACACCACGGTGCGGCTGATCCGCTACTACCAGACCGTCCGGGGCAGGCCCGAGAAGGACCAGTTCATCTCGCTGGACCAGGGCTACCACGGCTCCTCGACGGTCGGCGCCGGCCTGACCGCGCTGCCGGCCTTCCACGCCCAGTTCGGCCTGCCCTTCCCCTGGCAGCACAAGATCCCGTCGCCCTACCCCTACCGCAACCCGGTCGGCGGCGACCCCGAGGCGATCATCGCGGCCTCGCTCGCGGCCCTGCGGGCCAAGGCGGAGGAGGTCGGCGGGCCCGGCCGCGTCGCCGCCTTCTACGCGGAGCCGATCCAGGGCTCGGGCGGCGTCATCGTGCCGCCGCCGGGCTGGCTGCGGGCGATGCGCGACCTCTGCGCCGAGCTCGACATCCTGTTC
The DNA here is from genome assembly GCF_003574465.1 of Methylobacterium crusticola. GTDB lineage: Bacteria > Pseudomonadota > Alphaproteobacteria > Rhizobiales > Beijerinckiaceae > Methylobacterium > Methylobacterium crusticola. Next base: position 68,111 of record NZ_QOWC01000018.1, on the reverse strand, counting down.
GTCGCCGACGAGGTGATCACCGGCTTCGGCCGCACCGGCCCGCTCTTCGCCTGCTCCGAGGAGGAGATCGTCCCGGACCTGATGACCACCGCCAAGGGCCTGACCTCCGGCTACGTGCCGATGGGCGCGGTCTTCCTGTCGGACCGGGTCTACGACGCCATCGCGGACGGCGCCGGCGAGGCGGCGGTCGGGCACGGCTACACCTACTCGGCCCATCCGGTCAGCGCCGCGGTCGGCCTCGAGGTGCTCCGCCTCTACGAGGACGGGCTCCTGGAGAACGGCCGCCGGGCGGGAGCGCGGCTGCTGGCCGGCCTGCACGGCCTCGCCGGCCACCCGCTCGTCGGCGAGGTGCGCGGGCGCGGCCTGCTCGCCGCGGTCGAGCTCGTGACCGACAAGGCGCGCCGGACGCCGCTGCCCGCCGCCGCCGATCCGGCCCGCCGGATCTTCGACCGCGCCTGGGACAACGGCCTCGTGCTCCGCGCCTTCGGCACCGGGATCCTCGGCTTCGCGCCGCCCCTGTGCTGCACGCCGGCCGAGATCGACGCCCTGGTCGAGCGCACCCGCCGGACCCTCGACCAGACCCTCGCCGACCCCGACGTCCGGGCCGCCATGGCCTGAGCGCCCGGGGCCGGCCCGCCGAGTGCCGGCCCGTCGAGTGCCGCCCCGTTGGGCAGGTTTCGCACTGCCCATTCGATACGCAATTTTGTGCCGCCAGCCCGCCATCTTCAGCTCATCCCGCCTGAGAGTTCTGCGATACTCCGGACGTATCGGGACGGCGCACCGGGTCCGGCGGACGGGCCTCCCGCCCGGCCGGGAGGCCGTACCAGAAGGAGCGAGACCTTGGCGAAGTCCCTGAACGCGTACCGCTACATGACCTTCGACGTCGTCGGCACGCTGATCGACTTCGAGGGCGGCATCACCGCCTGCCTCTCGGCCATCGGCGCGCAGGCCGGCGTCGCGGTCGACGGCGAGGAGGCCCTCTCGCTCTACCGCGCCGCCCGCTACGCCGGGGAGGCCGGGCTGTTCCCGGACGACCTCGTGCGGGTCTACCGCGCGATCGCGCCGTCCCTCGGCCTGCCCCTCGAGGCGGCCTGCGGCGAGCGCCTGCGGGACTCCGCCCGGGACTGGAAGGCGTTCCCCGACAGCGCCGAGGCGCTGGCGCGCCTCGCCGCGGGCGCCCGCCTGATCGCCATGACGAACTCGCGCCGCTGGGCCTTCGGGCATTTCGCGGAGGCGCTCGGGCAGCCGTTCCACGCCGCCTTCACGGCCGACGACACCGGCACCGAGAAGCCCGACCCGGCCTTCTTCGAGCAGGTCTTCGCCTTCGTCGAGGGCGAGGGCGGCACCCGCGCCGACATCCTGCACGTCGCGCAGAGCCAGCACCACGACATCGGCGTCGCGCGCCGGCTCGGCATCGCCACCTGCTGGATCGAGCGCCGCCACGCCAAGGCGGGCTACGGCGGCACGATCGAGCCGGAGGCGTTCACCACCCCGGACTTCCACTTCACCGCGATGGCCGGCCTCGCCGACGCCGTCGAGGCGGCACGGGGCTGAGAGGCCCGCGACGCCGCCGCGATCCGCCCTGCCACGCCCACCGAGGGGATGCCGATGAGCGCGCACTTCGCCACGAACTGGAGCCACCGCGACGACGCCCGGGTCGAGGAGGCGATCCGCCGGGGCGCCTCCCGGCGCGAGCTCCTGCGCGGGCTGATGCTCGGGGGCGTCGCGGCCTCCGTCGGCACGGCGATCCTCGGCCGCGCCGGCGCGGCCGCGGCGGCGGCGCCGCGCACGGGCGGGTCGCTGCGGGCGGCCGGCTGGTCGTCCTCGACGGCCGACACCCTCGACCCGGCCAAGGCCTCGCTCTCGACCGACTACGTCCGCTGCTGCAGCTTCTACAACCGGCTCACCTTCCTGGACGCCGGCGGCAACATCCAGATGGAGCTCGCCGAGAGCATCGAGAGCGGCGACGCCAAGGTCTGGGTCGTGAAGCTGCGCAAGGGCGTCACCTTCCACAGCGGCAAGACCCTGACCGCGGCCGACGTGGTCTACTCCCTCAAGCGCCACCTCGACCCGGCGGTCGGCTCGAAGGCGAACGCCCTCGCCCGGCAGATGACCGGCTTCGCGACGCCCGACGACCGCACCGTCGAGATCACCCTGGCGAGCCCGAACGCCGATCTGCCGACGATCCTCGCCACCCACCACTTCATGATCCTGGCCGAGGGCACCACGACCTTCGCCAAGGCCAACGGCACCGGCGCCTTCACGTGCGAGGTGTTCGAGCCCGGCGTGCGCTCGGTCGGCCTCAGGAACCGGAACTACTGGAAGACGGACGGTCCCTACCTCGACTCGTTCGAGTTCTTCGCCATCCCGGACGACCCGGCGCGGGTCAACGCGCTCCTGTCGGGCGACGTCCAGCTCGCCGCGGCGATCAACCCGCGCTCGATCCGCCTCGTCGAGAGCCAGCCCGGCGTCGTCCTGTCGAAGAGCACCTCGGGCAACTACACCGACTTCAACATGCGCCTCGACGTGGCGCCCGGCGACAAGCCCGGCTTCGTCGAGGGCATGAAGCACCTGCTCAACCGCCAGCAGATCCAGAAGTCGGCCCTGCGCGGGCTCGCCGAGATCGCCAACGACCAGCCGGTGCCGCCCTCCAACCGCTACCACAACCCCGACGTGAAGCCCCGCGCCTACGACCCCGAGAAGGCGAAGTTCCTGCTCGGCAAGGCCGGCGTGCTCGGCCAGACCATCCCGATCGTCGCCTCGGACGCCGCCGGCTCCTCGATCGACATGGCGACCCTGCTCCAGCAGGCCGCCGCCGGGATCGGCCTCAAGCTCGACGTGCAGCGCGTGCCCTCCGACGGCTACTGGTCGAACTACTGGCTCAAGGCGCCGATCTGCTTCGGCAACGTCAACCCGCGCCCGACGCCCGACATCCTGTTCTCGCTGTTCTACGCCTCCGAGGCGCCCTGGAACGAGACCCGCTTCAAGTCGGAGAAGTTCGACCGCCTCCTCGTCGAGGCGCGCGGCCTCCTCGACGACGCGAAGCGCAAGGCGATCTACGGCGACATGCAGGCGATGATCGCCGACGAGGCCGGCACCGCCATCCCGGTCTACATCTCGAACGTCGACGCCCACTCGGCGAAGCTGAAGGGCCTGCAGCCCAATCCCCTCGGCGGGATGATGGGCTACGCCTTCGCGGAGCACGTCTGGCTCGAGGCCTGACCCAGACCCGCTCCCCGCGCGCCGAGGCCGCCGATGAAGAGCCAGATCCCCTCCCTCGTGCTCGGGCGGATCCTCGTGGCGCTGCTCACCCTGCTGGTGGTGTCGTTCACGATCTTCTGCGCCACCGAGCTCCTGCCGGGCGACGTCGCGGAGGTGCTCCTCGGCCAGGCGGCGACGCCGGAAGCGGTGGCGGGCCTGCGCCGGGCCATGCACCTCGACGAGCCGGCGCTCCTGCGCTTCCTGCGCTGGCTCGGCGGGCTCCTGACGGGGGATCTCGGCACCTCCTACGCCAACCACCTCCCGGTGGCCCAGCTCATCGGCGGGCGCCTCGTCAACACGCTCAAGCTCGCCGCCGTCACGGCCCTGATCTCGGTCCCGGTCGCCCTCGCGACCGGCATCGCGGCCGCGGTCCTGCGCGGCTCGCTGTTCGACCGGATCGTCACCGCGCTCGCCATCGGGGTCGTCTCGGTGCCGGAGTTCATGGTGGCGACCTCGGCGGTGCTGCTCTTCGCGGTCTACCTCAAGTGGCTGCCGGCCCTGTCCTTCACCAGCGAGGTGCAGTCCGTCTGGCAGCTCCTGCGCGTCTTCATCATGCCGGTGATCACGCTGAGCTTCGTGATCTCGGCCCAGATGATCCGCATGACCCGGGCGGCGGTGATCGAGGCGCTGAGCAAGCCCTACGCCGAGATGGCGCTCCTGAAGGGGGCCTCGCGCCTGCGCATCGTCCTGCGGCACGCCCTGCCGAACGCCGTCGGCCCGATCGTCAACGCCGTGGCGCTGTCGCTCTCCTACCTCCTCGGCGGGGTGATCATCGTCGAGACGATCTTCAATTATCCGGGCATCGCCAAGCTGATGGTCGACGCGGTCTCGACCCGCGACCTGCCGCTGATCCAGACCTGCGCCATGGTGTTCTGCCTCGGTTACCTCGCGCTGATCACGACCGCCGACATCCTCGCCATCCTGGCCAACCCGAGGCTGCGCTGACCATGGACGCCGTCCCCGCCCGCCCGAGGCTCCGGCTCGGCTACGCCTTCGACCCGATCGGCGTGCTCGGCCTCGCCGTCGTGCTGGCCTGGGGACTGGTCGCGGTCTGCGCGCCGCTGATCACGCCCTACCCGGTCGGCGAGATCGTCGACCTCGACTATTTCGGGCCGATCACCGGCCAGTTCTGGCTCGGCACCGACTATCTCGGCCGCGACATGCTCTCGCGCATCCTGATGGGCGCCCGCTACACGGTCGGCATCTCGCTCGCCGCGGTGAGCCTCGCCTGCCTCACGGGCGTCGCCCTCGGCATGGCGGCGGCCGTCGTCGGGGGCTGGTTCGACGCCGTCCTGAGCCGCTTCCTCGACGCCCTGAACTCGATCCCGGGCAAGCTGTTCGGGCTCGTCGTGGTGGCGGGCGTCGGCTCCTCGATCCCGGTGCTGATCGTCACCCTCGCGGTGATCTACACGCCCGGCGCCTACCGATTCGCCCGCGCGCTCGCCGTGAACGTCAACACGATGGACTTCGTCACGGTCGCGCGGGTGCGCGGGGAGGGCACCGCCTACATCGTGCGCCACGAGATCCTGCCCAACATCGTCGGTCCGGTGCTGGCCGATCTCGGCCTGCGCTTCGTCTTCGTCGTGCTGCTGCTCTCGGGGCTCTCCTTCCTGGGCATCGGCGTGCAGCCCCCGAACGCCGACTGGGGCGCGCTCGTGCGGGAGAACATCGGCGGCCTGCCCTTCGGGGCGCCGGCGGTGATCGTGCCCTCCCTGGCGATCGCGAGCCTCACGATCGGCGTGAACCTCCTGATCGACAACCTTCCCCGCCGGATCCGGGACCGGAGCGCGTGATGGCGAACCTCGTCGAGATCCGCGGCCTGCGCGTCGAGGCCCGGACCGATTCCGGCCGGCGCGTCGAGATCATCCGCGGCGTCGACCTCGACGTGGCGCCCGGGGAGATCCTCGCCCTGATCGGCGAGAGCGGCTCGGGCAAGACCACCATCGCGCTCACCCTGATGGGTTACGCCCGCCCGGGCTGCCGGATCGTCGGCGGCTCCGTGCACGTCGACGGGCACGACATGGCGGCCCTGCCCGAGGCCGCCCGGGCGGCGCTACGCGGCACCACGGTGGCGTACATCCCCCAGAGCGCGGCCGCCGCCTTCAACCCGGCCCGGACGGTCATGGACCAAGTGACCGAGGTCGCCCGCATCCACGACCTGATGCCGCCCGAGGAGGCCCGCGCCCGGGCCGTCGCGCTGTTCCGGGCCCTGGCGCTGCCGGAGCCGGAGACGATCGGCGCGCGCTACCCGCACCAGGTCTCCGGCGGCCAGCTCCAGCGCCTCTCCGCCGCCATGGCGCTGATCGGCCGGCCGAAGCTCGTGATCTTCGACGAGCCGACGACGGCCCTCGACGTCACCACCCAGATCGAGGTGCTGCGCGCCTTCAAGTCCGTGATGAAGGACAGCGGGGCCGCGGGCGTCTACGTCTCGCACGACCTCGCAGTGGTGGCCCAGGTCGCCGACCGGATTACGGTGCTCAAGGGCGGCGCGGTGCAGGAGGTCGGCGCCACCGCGCAGATCCTGTCCGCCCCCGCCCATCCCTACACCCGCGCGCTCCTCGACGCCTTCGAGCCCGCCGGCGGGCCCCGGGCCGCGCCGGCGCCCTCGGGCCGGCCGCTCCTCGCGGTGACCGACCTCGTGGCGGGCTACGGCCCGATCGGCCGCGACGGCCGGCCCGCCGTCACGGCCCTCAAGGCGGTCAGCCTCACGGTCGAGCGCGGCGACAACCTCGGCATCATCGGCGAGTCGGGCTGCGGGAAGTCGACCCTGGCGCGGGTCATCGCCGGCATCATCGCGCCGGTCTCGGGCAGCATCGCCTTCGACGGCGCGCCCCTGGCGCCGGGCCTGCGGGCACGCTCCCGCGACGCCCTGCGCCGGCTCCAGATCGTGTTCCAGCTCGCCGACACCGCCCTCAACCCGGCGCAGTCCGTCGGCGACATCCTGGGCCGCCCGCTGACCTTCTACCACGGGCGGCGCGGGCGCGAGCGCGAGGCGGGGGTCGACGCGCTCCTCGACATGGTGCGGCTGCCGCGCGCCCTCAGGCACCGCCTGCCCGAGGAACTCTCGGGCGGGCAGAAGCAGCGGGTCAACCTCGCCCGGGCGCTGGCGGCGGAACCCGAGCTCGTGATCTGCGACGAGATCACCTCGGCGCTCGACACCGTGGTGGCGGCGGCGATCATCGCGCTCCTCGGCGACCTCCAGCGCGAGCTCGGCCTGTCCTACATCTTCATCAGCCACGACCTCTCGATGGTGCGCTCGATCTGCGACCGCATCGCCGTGATGTACGCGGGCGAGAAGATCGAGGAGCTGGCGCCCGCCGCCTTCGGCCAGGCGGGCACGCACGCCTATTCCCGGCTGCTCCACGCCTCGATGCCGAAGCTCGATCCCGGCTGGCTCGACGGGCTCGCGCAGCAGGCGGAGCCCCCGGCCTGGCCCGCCCCCGCGCCGGCGGTCCCGTGACGGGACCGGGCCGGCGGTCCCGTGACGGGACCGGGCCAGTGGTCCCGTGACGGGACCGGTCCGGTGGTCCCGTGACGGGACCGGGCCGCGGGTGCGCGCCCGGCCGGCGCCTCAGACCTGGAACAGCCGCGTCAACGGCATGTAGCCGCGGTTGATCGGCGTCTTCAGCACGATGTAGCTGAAGTACTTGTCGATGCCGATGTCGATGTCGATGAGGCGCTCCATCATCGTCTGGTACTCGGCGATCCCGCTCGTGACGAACTTGACGAGGTAGTCGTAGCCGCCGGAGATGAGGTGGCATTCGGACACCGATTCCTCCTTCTCCAGCGCCGAGACGAAGCGGGCGAAGTCGATCTGGCGGTGGTTCTTCAGCGTGACTTCGGTGAAGACCGTCAGGGTCTGGCCGAGCTTGGCGACGTTGATCTGCGCCGCGTAGCCCGAGATGTAGCCGGCCGCCTGCAGCTTCTTCACCCGCATCAGGCAGGGGCTCGGCGACAGGCTGACGAGGTCGGCCAGCTCCACGTTGGTGATCCGGCCGTTCTTCTGCAACTCGTAGAGGATCTTGATGTCGATTCTGTCGAGCTGCATGGGCGGTCCGGTGCGGGAGGGCGGCCGGTCCCCGCGCGGGGGGGGTCGCAGCACGGTATGCCGCGCGGTTCCCCTCAAGCAAGCGCAAGGGCCGGCCCGCCCGGGGGCGGCACGACGCGTCAGCACCATCCGTGCCAACGGAACGATATGCCGTGCGGGGGCGATTCTCGGCGCGTCCCGCGGGGGCGGGCGGCTAGACTGAAGGCCGCTCAACGGAGACCCCGATGCCCGCGCCGCTGCTTCCCGTCGAGACCTCGCCCACCCTTCCCGAGGCGGCCGACGTCGTGGTGATCGGCGGCGGCGTCGTCGGCGCCTTCGCGGCCTACTACCTCGCCCGCCGCGGGGTCGGCGTGGCGCTGGTCGAGAAGGGCCGGGTCGGGGCCGAGCAGTCGAGCCGGAACTGGGGCTGGTGCCGCCAGCAGAACCGCGACGCCCGCGAGCTGCCCATGGCGACCCGGAGCCTCGAGCTCTGGGACAGGCTTTCCGCCGAGATCGGCGAGGATCCGGGCTTTCGCCGCTGCGGCCTGCTCTACCTCAGCGACGACGAGGCCGAGATCGCCCGCTGGGCGGCGTGGCGGGACTTCGCGGCCGGCCTCGGGGTGACGACCCACATGCTCGGCGAGGCGGAGGCGCGGGCGCGCGCCAGCGCGACGGGGCGGATCTGGAAGGGCGGCGTGTTCTCGCCCACGGACGGCATCGCCGACCCCTCGCGCGCCGTGCCGGTCGTCGCCCGCGGCATCCTGAAGGCCGGGGGCAGCGTGCACCAGGGCTGTGCGGCCCGGGGCGTCGAGACGCGCGGCGGCCGCGTCAGCGCCGTCGTGACCGAGGCGGGCACGATCCGGACCCGGACGGTGGTGATGGCCGGGGGAGCCTGGGCGTCGTCGTTCTGCCGGCAGCTCGGGCTGCGCTTCCCGCAATCGGCCGTGCGCTCCTCGATCCTCGCGGTCGCGCCGCACGTGGAGGGTTTGCCGGACGCCCTCCACACCGCCGACATCTCGGTCACCCGCCGCGGCGAGGCGGGAGGGCACACCCTCGCGATCAGCGGCCGGGCCAGCGTCGACCCGACGCCGCAGCAGATCCTGTACGCGCGCGAGTTCCTGCCGATGTTCGCGCGGCGCTGGCGCGCCCTGCGGCCCGGCGGCCTCGGCGGCTGGCGGGCCGGGCACGAGACGGCGGCGCGCTGGCGCCTCGACCGGCCGACGCCGATGGAGCGCCTGCGCGTCCTCGACCCGCGGCCCGATCCCCGGCTGGTGGCGGAGACGCATCGCCGGGCCCTCGCCCTGCTGCCGGCCCTGCGCGGCACCACGGTCGCGGCGTCCTGGGGGGGCTACATCGACTCGACCCCCGACGGCGTGCCGGCGATCGGCGAGATGACGGGGCTGCCCGGCTTCGTGCTCGCGGCCGGCTTCAGCGGCCACGGCTTCGGCATCGGCCCCGGGGCCGGCCACCTCGTCGCCGACATCGTCACGGGCGCGGTCCCGCTCGTCGATCCGCGTCCCTACCACCCGGACCGCTTCGCGGATTCGGCGTGGGGCAAGGTGGCGGAGTTCTGAGCCGGCCTCCGGGTCGCCGCGCGCCTCCTGGGCCGCGAAGCGCGCCTCCTGGGCCGCGACGGTGCCGCGGGCGCGACGGCGCGGGGCGCCTCCACGCCGTCGCCGAAAAGGGGGCGGATTCCGGCGGGGCGAGCGCCGGGCGATCCTCGGCCGCGAACAGGCCCGGGCGGGCGCCGGCGCGCCGGGATCTTGCCGAGGCGGGCCCGGGGCTCACATGTCGGGCACGCGCGCGCCCGAGCGGTGCGCCCCTCGACGCCTAAGCGGAGCGCGCACGCCCCCGTGCGCCTCCCTCATCGCAGCGGAGCCCGGCCATGCCCAGCCTCTTCGACCCGATCCGCCTCGGCGCCCTCTCGGCACGCAGCCGCGTGCTGATGGCGCCGCTCACCCGCGCCCGCGCGACGCGCGAGCACGTGCCGACCCCGCTGATGGTCGCCTACTACGCGCAGCGGGCGACGGCGGGCCTCATCATCGCGGAGGCGACCGGCATCAGCCCGCAGGGGCTGGGATGGCCCTACGCGCCCGGGATCTGGAGCGCCGAGCAGGTCGAGGCCTGGAAGCCCGTCACCGCGGCCGTGCACGCGGCCGGGGGGCTGATCGTCTCGCAGCTCTGGCACATGGGCCGGGTCGTGCACCCGAGCCTGCCCGGACGGGGCCAGCCCGTCTCGTCCTCGGCGACCACGATGCCGGGCCTCGCGCGGACCTACGAGGGCAAGGAGCCCCACGTGCAGGCGCGGCCGATGACCCGGGACGACATCCAGGGCGTCCTCGCGGATTACCGCGCGGCGGCGCGCAACGCCGTGGAGGCGGGCTTCGACGGCGTCCAGATCCACGCCGCGAACGGCTACCTCATCGACCAGTTCCTGCGCGACAACGCGAATTTCCGCACCGACGCCTACGGCGGTTCGATCGAGAACCGGATCCGCCTCCTGCGCGAGGTGACGGCGGCGGTCGCCGAGGTGGTCGGCCCCGGCCGCACGGCGGTGCGCCTGTCCCCCAACGAGGAACGCCAGGGTGTGAACGACAGCGATCCCGAGCCCCTGTTCGAGGCGGCGTCGGCGGCCCTGTCGGAGATCGGCATCGCGTTCCTGGAAGTGCGCGAACCCGGCTACGAGGGCACCAACGGCAAGGCCGAGCGTCCGCCGGTCGCTCCCCGGATGCAGGCGGCGTTCCGGGGCGCCTTCGTGCTGAACTCCGATTACGACGCCGCGAAGGGGCAGGAGGCCCTCGATGCCGGCCTCGCGGACGCGATCGCGTTCGGGCGGCCCTTCATCGCCAACCCCGACCTGCCGCGACGGTTCGCCGAGGGCCTGCCCCTGGCAGCCGACGATGCGGCGACGTGGTACACCGGCGGCGCCCAGGGCTACGCGGACTACCCGTCCGTCCCCTGAGCGCGACCGCGCTGGACCCTCGATGAGCGCGGCCGCGCCGGACCCTCGATGGCGATCGACGGCGCGCGAGCGCCGCGCCCGGTCGCGGACGGCCTGGATGATGCGCGGCGGGGTCCCGTCAGGCCGCCGCCGCCGGGCCGTCGCGCCCGGGCTGCGGCCGGTTCACCCGTCGCTCAGGGCCGGCCCCGGACAGTGATGCGGACCGGCCGCGAAGCACCCGGGGACCAGCATGAGCGACGGCCCGGGAAAAACGTGGCGCCGACGCCTTCGCCGAAATCCTCAAGACCCCCGACACCCGATCTCGCCGCGAAGGGCGTTGGCAATCACGAGGTCCAGGACGTGGCCGACGACCGTGACGAGCCCGGGCTGCGGAGGCGAAACGCTCACCCATCATCCGATCATTCCCGACCGGCCTCTCGGCTTGGGCAGGTAGGCGACGAGCCGCGCTGCGAATAGAGACGCGATCAGAGCCATACCGGATGTAATGGACGAAGCGGAGGACAGCGCGCCGAGCATCCGCGCGTCCCCAAGGCGGGAGTCGTCCGCGAGGCTACTTGGCTCAGGCCGCGCTCGCAGCGGCCGCTCCGCTTTCTTTCGCATCGGCGCGATGATCGGAGTCGTGAGCGTGTCGAACACTCTTTACAAGGCGGAGAAGAACTGGATGATGTTGCTGTCTGGCGAGGGTGCGGCATGGCCCGGCTATCGACATCTCTCGGATGCTGCCTCATCGTGGCAGCGGTGCTGTCTTTTGCTCTCGGCTCGACGGTGCGGTCGCGGGACCTCGACGTCTGGCCCGTGGATGGACGCCTGCTTGGCAAGAACGGGAAGAAGTCGCGCGACGTCAGCGGCCTCGCGTGCGTCGAGCCGAGCGGATTTCCGCGGAACTGCCTCGTCATCGACGACAACTTGCAATCGGTTCAGCAACTGACGCTCACGGAGGGGCGCATCGCGGCCGGTGCGCCCATACCGGTGACAGCCGATGCGTTCGGCGGCAAGGCCCTCGAACTCGACGGAGAGGGCGTCGCTCACGCCGGCGGGGTGTTCTACGTCCTCGGTTCCCACGGCCATCCGCGCGACCGCGACCGGGCGCTCGATCCGGTCAAGGACCGGGACAAGATCGCCGCCCGCATTGCGGCCGCGGGTCAGATCGTCATGCTGAAGGTGGCGGGCGAGCGGGTCGAACTCGTGTCCTCGTCGCGCAAGCTCACGGCCATCATCGATGGGCAAGCCGAGCTGAAGCCGTTCGCCGGCAAGCGCCTCGACGAGAACGGTCTGACGGCCGAGGGTATCGCGGTCCTCGCCGACCGCCTGTTCGTCGGGTTCCGCGGGCCGGCTCTCGCGGGCGGACGTGCCGCGGTGCTCTCGGTCGCGCTGAACGGCCTGTTCGGCGACGAACCGGCCGACGCCAGGCTCTTCACCTTGCCGCTCGGCGCCGGGCGCGGTGTTCGCGATCTCGCCGCGTATGAGGGTCGGATCCTCGTCCTGACCGGGCCGACGGCCGATGAGGGCGGCGCCTACGCGGTGTTCGTCTGGGACGGGCGCTCAGACGGTGGTGTGCGGCCGATCGGCGACCTGAGCGCCCGCATCCCCGGGATCGGCAAGCGAAAGCCCGAGGCCATCCTGCCGCTCGACGCGAGCGACGCCGGGTTGCGTGCCCTGATCCTGTTCGACGGCGGCGAGGAGGGCTCGCCGACCGAGATAACCCTCGAGCGCCCCTGATCGCGGAGACTCGCGGCGACCGGGATTGGTCCTTCCGAACCGTTCGACCTGAGGTCGTCTCGTCGTCGTCGCTGCCCTTCCTGCCGGTGACGTCCCTCCTCAGCCAAGAGGGTGCCATGGCCATCAAGAACGAGATCAAGTGGTTCAAGGAGACCTTCGCGGCCGATGTGACGCCGGCACTGGCCGGCACGCCGATCTCCCTCGACCTCGTCTGTGCCATCGCGTTCCAGGAATCGGGCGAATTGTGGAGCCAGATGCGGCAGACACTCCCGCTGGCGGACGTGCTTCGCCTGTCGGTCGGTGACACTCTCGACGAGCCGAACCGCAGCGCCTTCCCGAAGAACAAGGCGGCGCTGCTCGGCGCTCCCAGGGGCGACGAGATGTTCGCGCTCGCCCACCGGCTGCTGGGCGAGATGGCGGACGCGACCGGCATCGAGATCTATCAGAGCCTGGCGAGCCGGCCGGACAAGTTCGTGCACGGCTACGGCATCTTCCAGTACGATCTGCAATTTTTCCGTCGCGAACCGGATTTCTTCCTCGAGCAGCGTTGGAAGGACATCGACGTCGCGATCGAGAAACTGATGAGGGAGCTGACCAACGCGGTCGATCAACTCGGATTCACCGACCGGGACGAGCTGACCGACCGCGAATCGGCGTTCGTCGGCATCGTCTACAATGCCGGTTTCCGCAACTTCAAGGAAAGCCGAGAGCTCGCGCAGGGCCATTTCGACGGAGCGCATTTCTACGGCGAGAACATCGACAGGTTCATCAAGATCGCTCACACCATCCCGACGCCGGCGCCCGGTGCCGCACCGCCACATGCCGCCGCTCCGGCGGCGCCTGCCCGCGTCGCCGCGATGCCGATGACGCACACGGCCCGCTCGGTCGTCGCCGCTGCCAAGGCCGAGTTCGACCGCTTCGCCGACATCGACGAGGGCGACGAGCCTCTCCGAAGCCGCATCGCGGACTACTACGAGGCGGGCGGCGGCAGCCGTGATCTCGACCCCACGCTGAACGAGAACGCCTGGTCTGCGGCGTTCGTCTCGTTCTGCGTCAAGCAAGCCGGCGCGACCGCGCGCCAGTTCAAGTTCAACCTGAGCCACAGCGTGTTCGTGCGCGCGGCCATCGCCAACGGCGAGGCGAATGTCGGCGTGTTCCGCGGCCACCGGGTCGGCGACCACGCACCCGCCCTCGGCGACCTGATTCATCATAACCGCAGCGGCGGCACGCTGAGCTTCGACTTCGCGCGCGACCACACCGGCTACCCGTCGCACAGCTGCATCGTCGTCGGTTTCGAGATGCGGAACGGAGTGCGCCACGCCGTCACCATCGGCGGCAACGAGTTCCTGGCGGGCGGGACCGGGACGGTCGGCACGAAGGCGTTCCCGCTGGATACGAACGGCTTTCTCAATCAGGCCGCGATCGGGCCGAAGCTGATCTGCGTGGTCGAGAACCTGCTCGAAGCCGGCAGCGCGGCGCCCGACCTGCTGCTCGGACCGTACGTCGTGCAGGTGCGCACCGACCTCAAGCTTCGCGGCGGCCCGGGTCCGACGTTCCCGGTGATCAAGTCCCTGCTGGACGGAACGCGGCTCAACGTGCTCGATTTCGACGAGAACGCGACCGGCCTCTGGGCGCTGGTCGACCTCGAAGGCGACGGCGTCAAGGACGGCTTCGTTTTCGCAACGTTCATCGAACCCGTCACGGCGTGAAGTCTCGTACGGCGACGCTTGAGGGCAATCGCCGCACGATGATGCCCGGCCGCACGTCGTCTCGGTGGGATGCCGCGCGCGGGGCTCGTCTCGTGTGGAACGTGAAAATAACTTATCGATCTTGTTTGAATAAATCCGTTCGATCAGGCTGTGCGCTGATCTGAACGAGATTTCGGTCATTCTGCCTTTATTTTCGTCAGGGCGACCAGGGCTGCATCTGCTGCAATCTGCTTCTCGACGTACGCTCCGAAAGCCCCAGGCACCATCGGCGCAGGATCGACGCCTATGGTGCGCAACTTCTCCTGCACGTTAGGCGCTTGCAGAGCCATGACCGTCTCGCGCTGAAGCCTGTCGATAATCTCGCGAGGCGTTCGAGCCGGAACGAACAGCCCGAACCATGTCGGGTATTCCGCGTTGGCAAATCCCGCCTCGGCCGTGGTCGGCACATCCGGCAGAGCGGCGGAGCGCTTGACGTCGTTGACCGCCAGTGCCGTCACGGCTCCTTCCTGGATCAGAGGCAGCGCGGCCCCGAGCGCCACGAAGAAGAAATCGACCCGTCCCGTCATCACCTCGGTCAGCGCTTCGGAGCCACCCTTGAACGGAACGTGGCTCGCCTGCACCCCCGCGCTGAGCCGGAAGCGCTCTGCACTTAGATGCGACGCCGTTCCGATGCCAGGCGACGAGAAGTTGAACGTGCCGGGCTTGGCCTTGGCGGCGGCCACGAGTTCCCCGGCCGTCCTGAAGCCCCGCGCCGGCGGAGCCACCAGGACGAACGGAGACACACCCAGGGGTGCGACGGCCACGAAGTCCCTCGCCGGATCGTAGTCCAGGTTCGCGTAGAGCGACGGTGCGACCGTGTGAGCGGACGAGTTGACCAGGACCGTGTAGCCATCCGGGGCGGCCTTGGCCGCGGCGGCGGTCCCGAGCGTGGATCCAGCGCCGGGGCGGTTCTCGACGACGATCCTCTGGCCGAGCTGGGTCGAGAGCTGCTCGAGCACCAGCCGGGGAACGATGTCCGTGAGGCTGCCTGCCGCGATCGGCACGATCGCCCTGATGGGCCTGGTCGGCCAGGTTTGAGCCTCAACCGGGACAGCCGCGACGGCGAGAGCGAGCCAAGTGAACCCCTGCAAGCAGAGCGGTTTCATGACGGCCTCCTCGTTGCAGTGGAACAGGGGCGGGGGTGCTCGTCCTGCCGATGTTGGTGTTGTCGACCCGATCACGGTCGTGCGTCCAATCGCCATGTACGCTAATTCTTTATGCCGGCTCGGCATGGGAGCGGGCATGGACCTCAGGCGTGCGAAAACGTTCGTCACCGTGGCCGAGCTCGGCACCGTGTCCAAGGCGGCGCTGCGGCTGCGGATCGCCCAACCAGCCTTGTCGAGGCAGATCAACGATCTCGAGCAGGAACTCGGTCTCAAGCTGTTCGACCGGTTGGGGCGACGCCTCGTCCTGACCGGCGAGGGCGCCCAACTCCTGGGCGATTGCCGCGCACTCCTGGATCATGCCGGTGCGGTCCTGGACCGCGCGCGAGCGCTGCGGCGCGGTGATGCCGGCGTGCTCAAGGTGGCAGCCTCTCCCCAGCTGATCGAGAGTGTGGTCGCGCCGTTCCTCCACATCTACGCGGAGCGCTACCCGGCGGTAGAGATCCTCCTGACCGAGGCAATCGGCTGGCCCGAGATCATGGGTCTGCTGGAGCGCGGCGAGGTCCATCTCGGGCAGAACCTGCTGCGCGCCGTAGAGCCCGGTGACGGCCGGTTCGCCCACTATCCTCTGGCGCCGATCGATCTGCTCGCCGCCTGCCACGCACAGCTGGGGCTCGGCCGGGACGGAACCGTCGAGATCGCGCAGCTCGCCTCGCACCGCCTGCTCCTCCTGGACGGCGGCTTCATAGTCCGGCGCACCTTCGACGCCTGCTGCCGCCTGGCGGGATTCGAGCCGCACGCCACGTTCGAGAGCCGAACGCCGCACACGTTGCTGGCCATGGCGGAACATGGGCTTGGTGTGGCGGTCATCCCGTCGGCACTGCGCACCCGCGGGTATGATCTGCGGCTCACCGGTCTGACCTACCGGAGCAGCCCTCTTCGCGAGCCCCTCGCCCTGTTCTGGAGCAGACGTCGTTCATTGCCGCTCTATGCCACGGCTTTTTGCGAGATGTTGGCGAGCTATGTCGACACTGTGTTCCCGATCTCACGCTCAAGCTGCGACTGAGTGCAATTGATCCTGACGCCGCAACAGATCATCCGGATCTCGCAAGACAGCGGGCTTCCATATCTGCGCGGGCTGCCCGGTTTTTCGCACAAGCTCGGCGTATGGAACCAGCAAAGGCCGCCGTCTCACAGTTCCGATCGGTCGCAGCGGCGGCGATCCCGGAATGGGGATGTCGCGGGCCGATGGATGCCGGACCGTCATTGTCGAGGAGGACGAGCGGTTTCAGACCCTGTCCGAAGCCCCGAAGGCTCGGCAGGCCGGCGAAGGGCCGCGGGTGCGCCCCTGCCCGCTAAGTGGGATGCCCCTCCCGCCGCCTCACGCCGGAACGCCAGCGCTGCCGGGCAGGGCGGCACCTGCCCGTTGGACACCGCCTCGTCGAAGAAGGGCGGCGGGTGGTCGCGCAGGTCCACCGGTTCCACAGCGATGTCGCGGCGGGCCTGCTCCAAGCTCCACCGGGCCGGCTTGTCGGCGAGGCGGGCGGGGCGCGTCGAGCCGATGACGAGGGCGAGGCGTCGAGCTCACGACAACCCCCCGGACCTTTCCGCGCGACGTCAGCGGCCGGCGATCAGGCCGCCGTCGACGTGGAGGATTTCGCCGGTCACGAAGGCGGCATCCTCGAGGTAAAGCACGGCCTGGGCGATGTCACCGATCTCACCCATGCGCTTCATCGGGTGGACGCTCGCCAGAACCTCGTACATGCCGGGGGAGTGCATCGGCGTCTTGATGATACCGGGGGCGACGGCGTTCGCGCGGATGCCGCGTGTGGCATACTCGATGGCGAGGCTGCGGGTGGCCGCGTTGAGGCCGCCCTTCGTCAGCGACGCCAGGACCGACGGAGACTTCGAGTTGGCGTAATCGGCGATCGTCGCCGTGATCTGGACAACATGACCGCTGCCCTGCTTCAGCATCACGGGAATGACCTCCCGGGTCGTGAAGAAGAAGCCATCGAGATTGGTCTTCAGCTTCAGTCGATACTGCTCCTCTGTATAGTCCGTGAAGGGGCCGCCGAGGTAGATGCCGGCATTGTTCACCAGCGTGTCAACGCGGCCGAACCTCTCGAGAGCGGCCGCGACCACGCGCTTGCCCGTATCGGGATCACCGATGTCGCCGGCGACCGTCACCAGATCCGGATCGGTCGAGGGCTGGATCGCGCGCGAAGTGGCGACGACGCCGTAGCCGCGGGCGCGGAACGCCCGCACGATGCCCTCGCCGAGCCCCTGGGACGCGCCGGTGACGATTGCGGCCTTCTTGATGTCCGACATTGCTGGATCTCCTTCTTGGCCGTGGCAACGGCGTCGTCCTCTCGACAGCCCGTGCGGCTCTTCCGTCACTGTTGAGGACCTGCGGTCCCGGATCAGCTCTGCCGAGCAGAGACGTATGTCGACTGACCGGCAGGCGCGACGGGAGAGATCCGGCCATCCGTGCCGTTGCGGACGAGGTGGTCGAAAGGTCCGAGCGGGCCCCCGAGGTCTTTTTGTGAAATCGAAGCCGCTCGATTTCGGCCGTTGACTGATGTGCTGGTCTACGAACCGGGTTCCCCGCGCATGACGATCATGGGGAACGCTGACGCGGGGCGGTGGCTCTCGCTCGCGAGCAATGCCCTCGAACCCCGACAGGATCTGCGGCGCATAGCGCGACGTGGTCCGGCTGCGGGCTCACCGACCCGGTTCCAGAGCCGGGTAGCCGGGCCGGCGTCTGACACGGACGCCGGCTTGCCCCTCGCGTCGGCGCTCAAGTCTTGTAGCCCGTCACGGCTGGGCTGACCGGAGCGGCTCTTCGACCGGCGGCTTCACGTCGTAGGAGATGCGTCCCGCCGGGAGGAAGAACAGTGCGATGAGCGCGCCGCCCTTGACCTCCGGGTAGTGATGGCTGCCGGGCCCCGGCGCCGTCCAGCCCGCGTGGCACCATCCGCTCGGCCCGGCGAGTACGGCCTTCTCGTCGAGCGGCACGACCATGTTCAGCTCGCCGTAGGGATGGCCGTGGTAGTCGCCGCGGAAGCTCGCCTCCGTGCCGCCCGGCTCGTCATCGTGATCGTGATCGTCGATGACCATCCGGCCGCCCTGGCTGTCCATGTAGACGGCGGTGATGCTGAAGTTCAGCGTCCGCGCCGTCGGCTCGCACAGCCGGCTGCGCCGGTATCGCCGGCCGCCCACCTCGATGTTGGCCGCCCAGCCCTCCTCGACCCCCTGCCTGATGAGCCGCGACAGGTCCTCATACAGGGCGCTGCCCGGTCCGTAGGTCTCGTTCAACCAGCGCTCGACCTCCGGCCCCGCGGTCATGTTCTTGACCTCGTCGAGGAAGGGGATGCTGCGCTCGATCAGTTGTTCGCGTCCGTCCATCTCGCTCTCCTTCGTCACGCGCCCGAGGGCGTCTCAAAACCGTGGAAGCGCGCGAACGCCTCGACCGGCGCGCGCTCCATGACCCCGCGGGTCGCGGCCGCGGCGGCATCGCGGACACCGAGGGCCATGCCGCACACGACGACATCCTCGGCGGCGATCGGCAGGTGGCGGCGCAGCACGCGGTGGTACTTCGCCAGCGTCTCCTGCGGGCAGGTGTCGAGGCCGCGCACCTTGGCGGCCAGCATCACGTTCTGCAGGAACATGCCGAGATCCAGCCAGCTGCCCTTTTCCAGGCGTCGGTCGATCGTCACGATCAGGCCGACCGGCGCGCCGAAGAAGTCGTAGTTCCTGGCCGTCTGCGCCGCCCGCCCGCGCGCGTCGTCCTGCGCGATGCCGAGCGAGCCGTAGAAGACCTGACCGAAGGCCTGCTTCCGGCCTTGATAGCGGTCGGGCAGGCTCGACGCGTAGTAGGTGTATTCGGAGACGTGCTGCGCCGCCTCGGCGGCGTGCGTCGCGAGGATGTCGCGGCAGATCTCGGCCTTTGCCGCGCCGGCCAGCGCGTGGACCTGCCAGGGCTGGATGTTGGCGCCGCTCGGCGCGTGGCGCGCGGCCTCGAGGATGTCGCGCACGGTGTCGTGGGACACCGGCCGGTCGGCGTAGAAGCGGGTGGCGAAGCGTTCCTTCATCACGCTGTCGAGTGCCTGGACGAGATCGACGTTCGACATCCTCACCCCCGTGTAACCAGCGGACACTTGCCGGCCGAGATCGGCCGGAACGCCTCCTCGCCCGGAATCGTCTCCAGGAGCTTGTAGTAGTCGAAGCGCCCCTTGCTCTCGGCGGGGGACTTGACCTGCATGAGGTAGATGTCGCGCACGAGCCGCCCGTCCTCGCGGATGCGGCCGTCGCGGGTCATGAAGTCGTTGACCGGCATCTTGCGCATCTGCGCCGCGACGGTCGGGCCGTCATCCGTGTTCGCGGCGGCCATCGCCTTGAGGTAGTGCGTGACCGCACCGTAAGTGCCGGCATGGATCATGGTCGGCACCTTGCTGGTGCGCGCGACGAAGCGCTGCGACCAGGCCCGGGTCTCGTCGTTCAGGTCCCAGTAGAAGGCGGTGCTCAGGATCAGGCCTTGCGCGGCCGCCAAGCCGAGGCCGTGGATGTCGGCGATGAAGACGAGCAGGCCCGCCAGTGTCTGGCCGGACTGCACCAGCCCGAACTCGGCGGCCTGCTTCAGCGCGAGGATGAGGTCGCCACCCGCGTCCGCCAGCCCGACGACCTGCGCCCCCGAGCCTTGCGCCTGCAGGAGGTAGGAGGAGAAGTCCGGGCTGCCGATGGGATGGCGCACCGAGCCGAGCACGCGGCCGCCCGCCGCCTGGATCACGCGCCGGCCGTCCTCCTCGAGTTGCGTGCCGAGGGCGTAGTCCGCCGTGACGAAGAACCAGGACTTGCCGCCGCGCCGCGTCACCGCGCGCGCCGTACCCTGGGCGAGCGCGTAGGTGTCGTAGGTCCAGTGGATGCCGGTCGGCGAGCAGGCATCCCCGGTCAGCCGGGAGGTCGCCGCCCCCGAGGCGAGGAAGACCCGGCCACGCTCGCGGGTGATGTCCTGCACCGCGAGCGCGATGGCGGAGTTCGGGACGTCGACGATCACCTTGACGTCGTCCGCGTCGAGCCAGCGGCGCGCCAGCGCGGCGCCGACATCCGTCTTGTTCTGGTGGTCGGCGGCGATCACCTCGATGGGGCGTCCGAGGACGCGGCCGCCGAAATCCTCGACCGCCATCCGCGCGGCGACGACCGAACCGTTGCCGCCGTTGTCCGCGTAGAGCGAGGACAGGTCCGTGAGCACGCCGATCCTCAAGGGCGGGCCGCCTTGCGCACCGACCGGCGCGACGGCGAGCCAGAGGCCCGTCAGGGCCAGCGATCCTCGCCTGAGGAGGCGTCGGGCGAGAGCGGGCGAAGACGGCATGGCGCGTTCCCTTCGAGAGCGAGGAACGATGCCCGGCCGGGGTGCACTTGCGGAAGTGCAAGTTCGGCAATCTCATTATGAGCATCGTTCATCGCGCGGTTTCGGTCCTCGCGCTGAAGAGGGGGCGATCATGACGAGGAGCGCCGGGACGCGCGCGAGCATCCTGAACCGGCTCGATCTGAACCTGCTCCGGCTGTTCGACGCGGTGATGCGGGAGCGTCACGTCGCACGGGCCGGCCAGTCCCTCGGGCTGAGCCAGTCGGCGGTGAGCCACGGCTTGCGTCGCCTGCGGACACTGATCGGGGACGACCTCTTCGTGCGAACCGCACAGGCCATGGAGCCGACCCCGCGGGCGTTGGCCATGGCCGTGCAGGTGCGTGACGCCCTCACGGCGATCGAAGGCGCGATCGGGCCACAATGCTTCGACCCGTCGAGTTCGACGCGCCAGTTCCGGCTCGCCGCGACGGACCACATCACCGCGGTCGTCGCCCCCGCCCTCATGCGGACCTTCGAGACGGAGGCGCCCCACGCGTCCATCCTGATCCGGCCCGCCACGCGGATCGACCTGACCATGCAGGTCGATCTCGGCCAGATCGACATCGCCGTGGGCATCTTCTCGCAGATCCCGCACCGCTTGCAGGCGCGGACCTTGTTCGAGGACCGCGACCTCCTCGTCACCGCGCCCGATCACCCGGAGGCGGGTGGCGCGACCGACATCCGCACGCTGGCGCGCGACCCGCTGATGGTGGTCACCGTCGGCGGGAGCGAGGACGGCCTGCCGGACGGGCGCCTCTCCGAGCGCGGCCTGACCCGGCAGACCGAGATGTTCGATCGCGACGCCCTCAACCGCGCCTTCAGGGCGGCGGGCCTGGTGCCCCGCCTCAGCGTCCTCCAGCCCCATTTCCTGGCGGTGCCGAGCCTGCTCGCGAACTCGCGCCGCGTGGCGATCGTCCCGGCGTCGCTGGCGCACGGCTTCGAGGCGGCCGGCGTCGCGCGCGTGTCCGCTCCGCCCTGGGAACCGCGTCCGATGACCGTGCAGATGGTCTGGCACGAGCGCTGGAGGCAGGATCCGGCCCATACCTGGCTTCGGGAGGCACTGTTCCATGCCAGTCGCGGTGTCGCAGAAGCCGTGGGGCAGGCCCGGCATCCTGCGCTGACGCGGTCGTCAGTCCGGTGACGAGGACGATGCGGACACGAGGCTGCCGGCCTCGGCCGGTTCGCCCGCCGCCACTGTGCCGCTGTCTTCGGCTCGCCTGACAGGCCGCACTCGCCAGCATCCGGGCAGCTCACGGGGGTTGAAAGGGCCTGCCGATCCTTCCCGGACCCTGAGGCATCCAGGCTTTCCGGCCGGATTGCGGCTGAGGACGTCAGGCGGACACGTCGGCATCGCACCGCGGCCCTTGGCCTTCGAAGGGCAGGAGGGTGGTCGCCAGCGCCGCTGTCCCGACGCTGAACAGGGCGATGATGCCGGCCCCGAGATCGGTCGCGAGGGAGAGGCCGCGAAGCGTCGCCACGTGGCCGAGCAAGAGCGCCACGACCGCCATGGAGAGGTATCCCAGGAGGTACAACGCCGAGAACACGCCGCCGCGACGGCTGGACGGCGTGATCCGGTTGATGACCTCCAGCCCACCCAGGAACAGGAGCCCGTAGCCGACGCCCGAGATCGACGTCGCGGCCAGGAGGCAGCCGAGTGCCCGTGTGTGGACCGAGACGGCGAGGAGCATCATGCCCGCGGCCGAGGCCAGGGCGCCCGTCATCAGTGCCACGCGCGCCACGACGTGCCTGGCCAGGATCCCGACAATTCCCGAGGCAACCGCGAAGAGGGCGAGCGCCGCCGCGTTGACGAGGGCGTCGCCGGACCCCACCAGGTCACGCGCCACCTGCGCGCCGAGGGAGAGGATGAGAACCCCGTGCGTGTAGGCGGTGACCACCCCGAGGGCTGCCACCGCGAAGCCCGTTCGCAGCGCGCGCGGAACCCGCGGCAGCCGGGGCCGCCAGCCTCGCCCGGCGTCGCCCGCCCGCCGCCCCGGCAGGAACCAGGTGGCCGCGAGGAGGGCCGCGATGATCGCCGCCAGGAGCCAGAAGCTCAGGCGCGTGGGCAGGGGGGCGTACTGGACCATCAGCCCGCCCAGCAGCAGCGACGCGGCGAAGCCCGCGGCCTGCGCCGCCGTCGTCACGGATCCCGCGAGATCCGGCCGGTCCTCGGGGGCGAACTCCACCAGCGCGGCAGTGGCCGGGCCCACCGACAGGCCGACGCCGAGACCCATGAGCGCGCGACCGGCGAACAGCCAGGCCACGCTCGGTGCGAGGGCGAACAGCAGCACCCCGGCGAGCGAGGCGCCGAGGCCGAGCAGCATGGTCGCGCGGCGGCCGACGTGGTCGGAGAGGTCCCCGAAGCCGACGAGCACGGCCACCACCACGGCCGGATAGGTGGCGAAGATGGCCGTCAGGGTGAGGTGGGTGAGACCCCACTGCGCCGCGTAGAGCGGGTAGGTCATGGCCGGCGCGGCGCTGGTCCACAGGGTGTGACCCACCACCCCGGCCGAGACCCAGAAGCTGGCCCGTCGTCCCAGCACGCGGGCCGCGGGCCGACCCGCCGGACGGGCCGCGGGGTCCGAGGCGAGCGGGTGCGCGGGAGCGGTGACCGTCATGGTCGTGCTCCCTCAGAGCTTCGAGCCGCCGTCGACCCGGACGGTGTCGCCCGTGACCCAGCGCGCGGCGTCGGAGGCCAGGAACGCGATCACCTGACCCACGTCGTCGGGCTGGCCGATGCGCTGCAGGGCCTGCATCCCGAGGACGAAGCGCTGTCCCTCCTCGGTTCTCGCGAAGTTCGACATGTCGGTATCGATGACGCCGGGCGCGACCGCGTTGACGCGGATGCCGCGCTCCCCGAGTGCCGCGGCGAGGTGCTTCACCAGGGTGTCGATGGCGCCCTTGGTGGCAGCGTAGGCCGCGAGCCCCGGGACCGCCGCGTGCGCCGCGAGCGAGCCGGTGACGACGACGCTGCTCCCGCGGCCCAGGATGGGCAGCAGCTGCTGCACGAGGAAGAACGGCGCGCGCACGTTGACGGCGAAGAGCGCATCGAACTCCGCGACCGTGGTCTCCTCGATGGTCGCGGCCTTGGAGACACCCGCGTTGGCGACCAGGATGTCGAGCCGGTCGCCCACGATGGCGCGCACGCGCTTGGCCAGGGTATGCGGGCCCTGCGGATCGGAGAGGTCGCCGCCGACCGTCTCGGCGCGTCCTCCCGCTGCCGCGATCGCCGCGACGACGCTGTCGGCCTCCGCCTCGGCGCGGCCGTAGTGGACCAGGACTTGCGCGCCGGCTGCGGCGAGCGCGCGCGCCGCCGCCCGGCCGATGCCGCGCGAGCCGCCCGTGACGAGAGCGGTCTTGCCTGAGAGATCGATCATGACGAGGGTCCTTCGAGCCCGAGGGGTGCGCCGGGGATCGGCGCGGCCGCCCTTCGCCGCCGACGCGGTGCGCCGGCGGGTGTGTGTGAGGAGTGCCGCCTCCGCGGCGGCATGGTGGGAGCGTGCGGGGGCCTACGAGCCCGCAGGTTCCGCGATGGCGTCGACGCGATCGGGGTAGAAGGCGACGTGGTCCACGATCGCCCCCACGGCCTCGTACGGGGCTTCGTAGGTCCACACGGCGTTCACCGCGCGTTCCCCGCCGAGCGGGATGCTGAAGTAGGCGCAGTCCCCCTTGTAGGGGCAATACGTCGCGTGATCCGTGCGCACGAGGAGCCCCGTATCGACGTCCCTGAGCGGGATGTACTGCACGGGCGGATAGCCGGCCTCGCGCAGCGTCAGGGCGGTCCTCGTGTCGGCGACGACGCGGCCGGCGACCGTCACGACGACGCGGCCGACGGTCGGCTCGATGCTGATCGGGTGGTCCGGGCCCGGAACCTTGACGGGCCGTCCGGCGCTCGAATGCGTCTGTTCCATGATCGCCTCGCTCGTCTCGATGTTGGTGGCGGCTCAGGCCGCCGACTTGCCGCCGTCGACCGACAGGACCTGCCCGGTGGTGAACGACGCCTGGTCGGAGGCCAGGAACAGGATCGCGTTGGCGATCTCGCCGGGCTCCCCCACGCGCCGCATCGGAACGCCCGCCGTCAGGCCGGCCTTGCGCTCGGCCGTGCCGGTGAAGCGGTCAAGCATCCCCGTGTCGGTCGGCCCCGGCGCGACCGCGTTCACGCGCACGCCCGTGGCCGCGACCTCGATGGCGGCGGACCTGGTCAGGCCCTCGACCGCGTGCTTGCTGGCGGAGTAGACGGAGGCGCCGCCGGCCCCGTCGTGCCCGTAGGTCGACGAGATGTTGACGATGCTGCCGGAACCCCGGGCCAGCATCACCCGCAACTCGTGCTTCATGCTGAGCAGCGTGCCGAGGACGTTGGTGTCGAAGGTCGCGGCGTAGCTCTCGGCATCCTGCTCGGTCACCGGTCCGGGCCGACCCTCGGTGCCGGCGTTGTTGATCGCGGCGTCGAGGCGCCCGAACCGTGCCACCACTTGGTCCACCAGGCCCGCTACCTCCGCCTCGCGTCGCACGTCCGCCCGGATGAAGGCGGCCTCTGCGCCGAGGTCGCGCAACTCGGCCGCGAGTGCCTCACCGGTCTCCTCATGCCGGCCGGAGATGACGACGGCGTGGCCCGCGCGGGCAAAGCCGAGCGCGGCTGCGCGTCCGATGCCCGTGAGCGCGCCGGTGATCAGAACGACTCGCTGGCTCATGACTGTGCTCCGTCGAGGCCGGCCGGCGCGGCGGCCGAAGGCTCGGGTTGGGTCTCGGCTGTGCGGGGCGCAGGGCCGCCGTGTGTGTCTCGAGTTAGCGGGCTCTGGCGGCTTCGAAAAAGACTTTGTAGGAGGGAGGGCATACCTCGCAGGCATGACGGTCATCGGGGAGGCTGGATTGGAACTGCGACACCTGCGCTACTTCGTGGCCGTCGCCGAGGAAGGCAGCCTGACGCTGGCCGCCGCGCGGCGCCTTCACACGGCCCAGCCGTCCCTCAGCCGACAGATCCGGGACCTGGAGCACGAAGTCGGCGTGCCCCTGCTCAGCCGGAGCGTGCGCGGCGCGGAACTGACCGAGGCCGGCCACGCCTTCCTGGAGCACGCCCGGCTCGCGCTCGCGCAGGTCGAGGCGGCGAAGGCGGCGGCGCGCCGGGCGGTCTACCCCGCCAAGCCGTCCTTCGTGCTGGGTTTCCTCACCGGCTACGAGGTGGATTGGCTCGCGGAAGCCATGTGCATCCTGCGCGACGCCTTGCCGAGCGTCGACATCACCATTTCCAGCCAGAC
This sequence comes from Methylobacterium crusticola, assembly GCF_003574465.1. Taxonomy (GTDB): domain Bacteria; phylum Pseudomonadota; class Alphaproteobacteria; order Rhizobiales; family Beijerinckiaceae; genus Methylobacterium; species Methylobacterium crusticola. The sequence goes on along the minus strand of NZ_QOWC01000018.1, from coordinate 42,635 downwards.
CTCCCCGGATCTGGCCGCGGCGCTCCGGGACGGCACGGTGGACCTGGCCTTCATGCGGCCCGAGATCGACATGCCGGACCTCGCCTTCGTGCCGCTCGCGAGGGACCCTCTGGTCGCCATCCTGCCCAGCGACCACCGGCTGGCCTCGCGCGAGGCCGTTCGGCTCGAGGATCTGGCGGAGGACGCCGTCATCACCGTGTCGCGGACAGCTCCGACGCTGCGCTTGATCATCGCCGACTACCTCGCCCGGTCCGGGCTCGATCTCGCTCCCGCGCACGAGGTCGACAATCTCTCGATGGCGATGTCGCTCGTGTCCTCGATGCGGGGCGTCGCCCTGCTGCCGGCCTATGCGCGCAACTTCCTGCCCTGGTCGGTGACCAGTCGGCCGCTCAGCGGGATGGCGCCGGAGATCGAGCTGGTCCTCGGCTACCGTCGGGCGCACATGTCGGAACTGCTCATGCTGTTCCTGTCACGCGTTGAAGAGCTGATCGTGCGCGTCACGCGGCGGCAGCAGGCATAGCTCGGCGCCCACGCCGGTACAGCCCGAACGGGCGCGGTATCGCACGCGGAGCACGATCCCTGACCCCCTCGCCCGAAAACCCTCCCCACAAGATGAGCCCGGCGGATGGAACCGGGCACGACGGGCACGACGGGCATGATGGCGCGAGGGGCCGCTCGCGGCCCGACTCGGGGGTTCGGCGGATCCCCTTCCCGGCAGGCTGGTTGCCCCATTCATTCGATCGACGAATGATTGTTATCCAAGCAGGCCCTCTCCCCAGAAGGCGTCAGATAGCAGAAATAGACAGCGATCGATGAACCAGATCGATTGGCGATCAGTTCTGCTGGAGTGCGCAACGATGGTTGACGAAAATGGCCCGCATTACTTTGTGGCTTTCCAGACACCAGGCCCGAACTGGGCGAAAGGCGTGAGATACAATGAACAGCCCGAGTTCATGAAGCATGTCGGCTATATGACCGAACTGCAGGAGAAGGGTATCACCGTCCTCAGCGGTCCGTTCATGGAACAGGCGGGCGGCCTCGACGGCGTGCTGGCCGATGGCGGCATGACGATCTTCAGAGCTGCCGATCGCGACGAGGCCATGAGGATCGGCACGGACGATCCCACCGTGAAATCCGGCATGCTGAACGTCGACGTGAAGATGCTCTGGGTGCCATTCCACGAATAAGCGGCTACCTCATCTCGTTTTGCGGCGGCGCAAACCATCATACGCAGAGCCGAAGGGCGCGCGCGCTGGCGCGGGCCGGGGCTCCATACACCGTATCAGGATCAAGACATGAAACGCCTCGAAGGCAAGATCGCCGTCGTGACCGGCGGCAGCAGCGGCATGGGTCGCGCGACAGCCAAGCAATTCGTGGCTGAAGGTGCGACCGTGATCATCACGGGCCGGCGCCAGGACCGCCTCGATGCGGCGGTCGCCGAGATCGGTGGCGCCATCGAGGGGCGCGTGAGCGACATCGCCAACCTCGAGGACCTCGAACGGCTGCGGGCACATATCGCCGGAACGCATGGTCGTCTCGACGTCATCTTCGCGAACGCCGGCGGCGGCACGCTCGGCGCGTTCGGCACGATCACCGAGGCCGACTTCGACAGGAGCGTGACGACGAACCTCAAGGGCACGTTCTTCACGGTTCAGACGCTGCTGCCGCTGGTCGTCGACGGAGGCTCGATCATCCTGAACGGCTCCATCGCGGCGAGCCTCGGCATGCCGGCCTTCACCGTCTACTCGGCGACAAAGGCGGCGATCCGCTCCTTTGCCCGGACCTGGACGACGGACCTCGCCGCGCGGCGCATCCGCGTCAATACGCTCGCCCCCGGGACGATCCTGACGCCGATCCTGTCCGAACAGGCGGGGCTCAGCGACGAGCAGGTCGCGGGCTTTCTCGCGAAGTTCGCCGCCGAGACGCCGCTCGGGCGCAACGGCGAGCCGAGCGAGATCGCCTCGGTCGCGACATTCCTCGCCTCGTCGGAGAGCAGCTTCATCACCGGCGTCGAGCTGCAGGTCGACGGAGGCTACGCTCAGGTCTGAGGATGGTCGCGCCTCCCGAGACCGGCTAGGAGTCGAGACGGTCATGGCCATCGGGAGCGAGGGCTTGAGCGATCGTTTCCAGGCCCTCCGGCTGTTCGTCGAGATCGCCCGGACCGGCAGCTTCTCCAAGGGCGCGCGGGCCCTGAAGCTCTCGCAGCCCACCGCCTCGCGGATCATCGCGCTCCTTGAGGAGCAACTGGGCACGACCCTGTTCTCGCGCTCGACACGGGCGCTGACGCTGACCGAGCCAGGCTGCGCGTATCTCGCCCGTGTCCAGCCGATCCTGGCGTCGCTCGACGAAGCGGACGACGCCGTCCGTGGGAGCGACGACCTGCGCGGTACGCTGCGGGTCGCGGTCTCGTCGATCTTCGCCTCACGCGCGATCGTCCCCCGTCTCGGTGCGTTCGTTGCCCGTCATCCCAACCTCCGGATCGAGCTGACCATCGACGATCGTCGGCAGGACCTGATCCAGGAGGGGATCGACGTCGCGATCCGCTTCGGCAGGCTGCCGGACTCGAGCGCGATCGCTCGCCTGGTCGGACGCTGGCCGCTCATCGTCGCAGCCGCGCCCGCCTATCTCGAGGCCCACGGCATTCCCGAGACGCCCGACGACCTCGCCAACCACACGTTCGTCCTTGCCGGGCCGGTCGCCGGCAAGGAGCTGCTGTTCCATCAGGGTGACCGGCACGTGAAGGTGCAGCCCAGGGGCCAGGTCGCGATCGACGGCGCCGAGGTGGCGGTCAGCGCCGTGCGCGCCGGGCTCGGGATCGCCGTCGCCAGCCTTCCGAGCTTCAGCGAGGATCTGGATACCGGAAACCTGGTCCAGCTGCTCTCGGATTGGACACTCGCCGACATCGAGGCGCACGCGCTGTTCGCCAGCGGACAGGCCGCGAAACCCGGAGCCCGCGCCTTCGTCGACCACCTCGTCGAGGTGCTCCGCTCGGTCTAGCGGCGCCAGTTCACACCAACGATTCAGAACGCTCTGGCGAGGCGTCCGACGAGGATCACGGCCGCGGCCAGCACGGAAGACGGCGAGCGCGGACAGAGGATCCGACGCTCACCCGGGCTCGCCGACGTGGAGGCCCGCGGCCCGCGCCGAGCCTGCAGGCGAGAACCAGCCCTGCGCGACCGCGACGCGCGGGCCGCGCGCGTGGGCGTGGACGGTGAGCGCGGCTACGCTCCGGCCCGGCGCGTCACAGGGCGCGAGCGCCACGCGCTCACCGGCACGGACGGCCGTCTGCTCCTGGCCGGGGTATCGCCGGCTGACCCGAACGCCTGCGACACCCGCCGCTCGCTGGCAGAGCTGTCAGCCCTTCTCGACGCGGGGTCCGATGCGCGTCGGGACACGCGCCGGCCGGATGATCTTCGTGGGCATCAGCCCTGAGGAGCGGGACAGACCCCGGACGCGGCAGGGGAAAACCTCGGCCACTTGGTGGCGAGGAGGGTGTTCAGTTCCAGAGGTTTGGTGGAGCGGGCGATCGGGATCGAACCGACGACATTCAGCTTGGGAAGCTGACGTTCTACCACTGAACTACGCCCGCGAACCACAGGTTCGCAGCAACCCGGCGGCTCAGGGCCGTGGGACCGGCACCGCTGCGTGCCAGCGGGGTTTTAGCAGCCTGGCCGCAATCCCGTCAAAGGCATTCTTGGGGATGTCGCGGGCTGAAGAACGCTGTCCGGGGCGATCCCTCGGCAGCGCCGGCGGGGCCGGCCCCACGCGAGGCCGGACCGGTCGCGGCGAGAGCCCGGCTGCGATCCCGGGCGCGGCGCGTTCGTGAGCGCCCGGCACGCGTCGTCACGCGGGCGGCGGACCCGACGCCCCCTCATCAATCGTGTTCTTGTAATCCTGGTGGCGCATTCACGTCACGTGGACAAGTTTCCGCCTCAGTCATGGAGCTGGATCGCCAGCATCATGAGCGTATTCGCTGCATTCGAGATCAGGATCACGACGCTGGAGACGCGCAGCATCTTGCGGGCCGCGACCGAGCGCGAGGCGGCGACGAAAGCCGAAACGCTCATCCGGCGAATCCACGAGCGCGGCGAAGCCGTGGCGTTTCGCGTCACGGGCGCGGAGGCGGCCGCGACGCGCCGGCTCACGCACTACCTCGAGGCCGTGCTGGCCGAGGCCGAGCCACCGGCGAGCGTCCCGCGCGTCGGCGGACGCTCCCTGATCCGACGATAGCCCTCGTCTTCGCGGGCGCGCTCGGGACACCGCCGGGAGCTCGGCCGCCGCGCCGGCCCCCCGGGGCGCCTCACCAGGGCTCCTCGTCCTCGAGGCGGAACCAGGGCGTGGGTTCGCGCGGCGGCCAGGGGCGCGGCCGGGAGGCCAGCTTCGGCAGCGCGGCCGGATCGGGCGACGGGCGCGCGTGGGCCGGCGGCCTTCCGGCGGGCCGGCGCGGGCCGGCGGGGTCCTGCGTCCCCGCGACCGGGGTCTCGCTCCGGACCGGGCGCCGGGAGGCGCGGGCGTCCATCATCTCGTTCACCCGTGCGGACACCTGCCGGAAGTACGCGGCGGGCGCGCCCCGGCCGGCCAGCCCCTCGCCCGACGCGTCGTGCCGCCGTCCCATCCAGACGCCGAGCACGCGCCCCTCGCTCCAGCCCACGAACCAGGCGTCGGCGTTGCCCGTCGTGGTGCCGGTCTTGCCGTAGGCCTCCCAGCGGCCGAGGGCGGCGTTGCGGCCGGTGCCGGAGCGGACGACCTCGCGCAGGATGCCGCGGGTCGGCGCGACGCAGCGCCGGGGCACGACCCGCGCCCGGACCGGGTCGAGGAAGTTCGCGCGCACCTGCCCGCGCCCGTCCACCACCGCGAGCACGCCGGCCGGCTCCGCCCGCAGGCCGCCGCTCGCCACGGCCGCGTAGGCCGCCGTCACCGCCATGACGCTGGTCGAGTAGGAGCCGAGCACGAAGCCCGCATCCGGCTCCGGGCCGGGGTCGAGGCCGAGCCGCCGGCTCGCCTCCGCGACGCGCGCCACCCCGAGCTCCTGCGTCAGCCGCACGGACGCGGCGTTGCGCGAGGAGGCGACCGCCTCGACGAGCGTCGTCTCGCCCCGGTAGCCGAGGGCGCCGTTCGAGGGCCAGGACGCCGTGACCGGCAGATCGACCACCCGGCTTCCCGGCGCGCGGCCCGCCTCGCAGGCCGCGACGAGCAGCGGCAGCTTCGCGGTGGAGCCCGGCTGCACGCTCGTCTTCACGGCGGCGTTGAAGGGCCGGCGCGCCCAGTCCACGGCGCCGATCATGGCGCGCACCCGCCCGTCGCCGGTCATCATCACGGCGCCCGCCTCGTACTCGGGCGGGATCGCGCCCGCCGCGACCATGCCGCTCAGCGCCTCCTCGGCGACCCGCTGGACGCGGGGGTCGAGGGTGACGAAGAACCGGAGCGTCTCGCCCTCCCGCACGTAGCGCGGCGCCCAGGTCTGGGCGATCCACTCGGTGAAGGGCTGCACCTGGATCCTGAACTCCGGCATCAGCCCCGGGCGCACGCCGGCGCGCTCGGCGCGCAGCCGCTCGGCCTGGCTGATCCGGCCCTGCCGGACCATCAGCGCGAGAACGAGCCGGGCGCGCTCGTAGGCGCGCTCCCGGGTGGTCTCCTTGAGCGGGTTGAAGCGGGCCGGCGCCTGCACCATGCCGGCGAGCAGCGCGCACTCGAACAGGGTGAGGTCGCGGGGCTCCTTGCGGAAGTAGTGGCGGCTCGCCCGGTAGAGGCCGACGATCTCGCGCCCGCCGAACTCGATCTGGTTGAGGTAGGCGGCGAGCAGGGCCTGCTTGCCGACCGCCCCGTCGACGACGCCGGCGTGCCAGACCTCGGAGCCCTTGCGCTCCAGCCGGCTCAGGAGATCGCCGCCGCGCAGGTCGTGGAACACGAGGTTCTTCAGGAGCTGCATCGGGATGGTGCTGCCGCCCCGGCTCAGGCCGCCGCGCAGCACGCCGGCGAGGGCGATGAGGTCGACGCCGCCGTGATCCATGTAGCGCCGGTCCTCGACCGCGATGATGGCCGTCTTCATCGCCTCGGGGATCTCGTCGGGCCGCAGCGCCACGGGGCAGCGGCAATAGGCGTCCCAGCCGGTCGCCGTGCGGGTCACCATCACCTGCGGGGCCGCGACGAGCGTGCGCAACGCCGCCGGCTCGAGGTCCCAGACCGACGGGGCGTCGGGGGATCCGGCGCGGGCCGGGGCCGCGAGGGCGACCGCGCCGAGGAGGGCGAGGCCGACGAGGTGGCGCATGTCTCGACTCCCGGGCCGCGCCCCGCGAGGCGGGCGCCGCCGCGCCCGCAGGAGGTGTGATCGCGCGGGACGATCGGCAAGGGCGGGCCTGGCGCCTGCGCCGGAGGCCTCGCGCCGGCGCCGGGGAGCGCGCCCCTTGATGCGGGGGCGCCGCGTCGTCATCTCGGGTAGGATGCCCGAGCAGATCCTCGACGAGGCCGGCCTCGCCGGCTTCCTGGACGCCTTCTACGCCCGCGTGCGCCGCGACGCCCTGCTCGGTCCGGTCTTCGCGGCCGCGATCCCCGACCCGGACTGGCCCCGCCACATGGCGGCGATCCGGGACTTCTGGTCCTCGGTCCTGTTCAGGACCGGGCGCTACAAGGGCAATCCCTTCGGCCGGCACGCGGCGCTCGGAGTCCTCACGCCGGATCACTTCGCCCGCTGGCTCGGCCTGTTCGAGGAGAGCGCGGCCGAGCGGTTCGACCCCGCGACCGCCGCTGTCCTGGTCGAGCGGGCCCACCGGATCGGCGACAGCCTGAAGGCGGGCCTGTTCTTCCGCCCCGGCGCGCCGCCGGCGCGGGAAGTTCCCTGAGACCGGGCGCCGGCGGCGCGGGAGGATCCCTGAGACCGGGCGCCGGCGTCAGGGCCGGATCGGGAACACCCGCGGGGAGAGCTCCTCGAGGGTGCGGCCGGCCCAGTCCCGGCCCGGGGCCCCGGCGATGACCTCGCGCTGGCCGCGGCGGAGCATCTCGATGTCCTCGGCGATGTCGAAGGTCTGGACGGTGCCGCCCCGCACGACCTGCCGTCCGTCGACGTAGACGTCCCGGACCGCGCGGTCGTTGGCCGAGTAGATCAGGCTGCGCAGGGGCTCGTAGTCGGGCTGCATCGAGGGCGTCGCCATGTCGATGACGGCGAAGTCGGCCTTGCAGCCGGGCGCGAGGCGGCCGAGGTCCGGGCGCCGGATCAGGTCGGCGCCCCCGGAGGTCGCCGCCGTGAAGGCCTGGGCCGTGGTGGCGCCCGTGTAGCTGCCCGAGATGATGCGGCCCGCGTAGCAGGCGAGGCGCAGCTCGTCGAGCATGTTGTGCGGGAAGCTGTCGGTGCCGATCCCGCACGGGATGCCCGCCTCGCGGTAGCGGCCGAGGGAGTTCATGGCGATGCCCCGGCGGGCGAACACCACGGGGCAGTGCGCCACCCCGGCGCCGCTGTCGCGCAGGCGCGCGAAGTCGTCGGCGTGGGGGAAGTGCAGCCAGGGGTGGTCGTTGAGGAAGATGCCGTGGCCGATGACGAGGTCGGGGCCGAGCGCCCCGATCGCGTCGAGCCAGCCGATCGGCGTGCGCCCGGTGCGGCGCAGGATCTCCTGGAACTCCACGACGCTCTGGGCGGCGTGGATCTGGATCGGCTGGCCGCGCTCCCGGGCCGCCGCCAGGGCGTCGCGGATCTGGCCCTCCGTCACGGTGTCGATCTGGGCCGGGCAGAGCATCCCCGAGATGCGCCCGCTCGGGTGCCGGGCGGCCTCGTCCATCAGCACGACGGCCTCGCGCAGCAGGCGGTCGCCGGTGGCGGGGTCGAGGTCGTACTCGACCGAGTGGCCGTCGCGGGTCTTCCAGGGGCCGGAGCGGAACATCGCCCACAGCACCGCCCGGATGCCGGTGTCGGCGTAGTGCTCGGGCCAGTCCGCGCGGGGCTGGCCGAGGTCGCAGATCGTCGTCACGCCGCTGCGCAGCAGCTCCGAGACGGCGACCCGGCGGGCGTGGCGGGCGTAGGCCGGGCCGATGTTGAACACCGGCATGAACTCGTAGAGGGAGCTCTGGCCGAGGCGGGGGCTGCCGAGCTCCTCGAGCATGCCCTTCCAGCCCGGCTCGTGCCCGGGGTGGCTGTGGATGTCCACGAAGCCCGGGATCAGCATCAGGCCGCGCCCCTCGATCTCGGTCCCGGCCGGGCCGTCGTAGCCCTTGCCCACGAAGGTCAGGTCGCGGCCCGCGAAGGCGAGGTCGGCGCCCTGGAGGTAGACGTGGGAGCGCGCCGCGGCGTCCCAGGCCACGATCCAGTCGCAGCCCCGGTAGACGGTCGGGAGCAGGGTCGTCTCGGTCATCGCATCGGTCTCCTGCATCAGGACGCCTCGCCGGCGGCGTCGTGGACCACGACGCCGCCCCGGATCGTGAGGTCGCAGCGGGTGTCGTGCAGCACGGCCTCGGGCGCGGCCGCGAGGAGGTCGCGCGAGAACACCGCGACGTCGGCGGCGAGCCCCGGCGCGAGGCGGCCGCGATGGTGCTCGCAGCGGTTGACGTAGGCGCCGAACTCCGTGAACGCGGCGAGGGCCTCCGCCATGGTCAGGACCTGGCCCTCGTCCATCACGGCGCCGCGGGAGGTCCGGCGCGTGACCATGGTGTAGAGGTTGGGGAAGGGGTTGATGTCGCAGACCGGCGCGTCGCTCGAGGCGGCCGGGCGCAGGCCCCGGGCGATCCAGGTCCGCATCGGGTAGGCGGCGAAGGCCCGCGCGTCGCCCACGACCGTGCGGTAGAGGTCGCCGAAATCGTAGTGGAACACGGGCTGGGGCACCGGCTCGACCCCGAGCCGCACCATCCGGTCGATCTGGTCGGGACGGTTGAAGCCGCAATGCTCGACGCGGTGGCGGCGGTCCGGGTCGGGATCGGCGGCGAGGGCGGCCTCGAAGGCGTCGAGGGTCTGCTCGATGGCGGCGTCGCCGATGGCGTGGACGGCGAGCTGGTAGCCCATGCGGTGGTAGTCGGACACGTAGGCCGCCATCTCGGCGTCCTTGAGCAGCATCAGGCCGCGGGTCTCCGGCTCGCCGAGATAGGGCTGCGACATCGCGGCGGTGCGGCCGCCGGCGCTGCCGTCGGTGAAGATCTTGACCGGGCCGACCCGCAGCATGTCGTCGCCCGCCCCCGTGACCACGCCCTCCGCGTGGGCCCGCTCGACGATGCCGCCCGGGCCGCCGAGCAGGCACTGGTTGACCCGGACCGGCAGGCGCCCGGTGCGCTGGGCCGTGCGGTAGGCCACGACCTCGCGGTAGCCGGCCCGCATGCCCACGGCCGCGTCCATCACGCTGGTGATGCCGTAGGCGAGGCAGGCCCGGCCCGCCCGCTCGATCGCCTCGACGAGGTCCTGGTCGCCGGGGTCGGGCAGCACCGCCTTGAGGCGGTCGCGCCCGGTCTCGGCGAGGAGCCCGGTGAGGCGGCCGTCGCGCTGCTCGATGGCGCCGCCCTGCGGCACCGGCGTCGCCTCGTCGATCCCCGCGAGGGCGAGGGCCCGCGAGTTGGCGATCGCGACGTGCCCGCAGGCGCGCACGAGGTAGACCGGGTTGTCGGGCGCCGCCGCGTCGAGCTCCTCGCGGGTGGGGTGCCGCTTGGCGTCGAGCTCGAACTGGTCGTGCCCGCGCCCGAGGATCCAGGCGCCCGGCGCCGCCGCGCGCGCCCGCGCCCGCACCGCCGCCAGGAGGGCGTCGAGGGTGGGCAGCGCCGCCGGCGTCGTGTCGAGGTCCCGCATCCCGAGCCCGTAGGGCAGGAGGTGCAGGTGGGCGTCGTGGAGCCCCGCCGTGGCGAGGCGCCCGCGCAGGTCGACGACGCGGGTCGCGGGCCCGACGAGCGCGGCCATCTCGGCGCTCGTCCCGGTCGCGAGGACGCGCCCGGCCCACAGGGCCACGGCCTCGGCCATGCCCTCGCGCAGGCCCCGGAACACGCGGCCGTTGGTGAGGACGAGGTCGGCGTCGGGCAGGTTCGGCATGGCGGTCTTCGGTCTCGCGGGGGATCGGGGGACGGCCGGCGCGCCTCAGGGGGTGGGCGCGGCCCGGCGCGCCTCGTAGAGGGCGAGCCGGGCCTGGAGCCGCGGGGGTCGGGGCCGCGGGTCGCGGAACCGGGTGAAGGCCGGGATCGACTCGGCGAAATGGCAGGCGACGGCGTGGCCGGAGCCGGCGGCCCGCGGCCGCAGGGCCGGCGCCTCGCTGCGGCAGTGCGCCTGCGTGGCGGGGCAGCGGGTGTGGAAGCGGCAACCGCCGGGCGGGTCGAGGGGGCTCGGCACGTCGCCGGCGAGCGGCGTGCGGGCGAGGCGCCGCGCCGGATCGGGCTCGGGCGCCGCGGCGAGGAGCGCCTGCGTGTAGGGGTGGCGCGGGTCCCCGTAGAGCGCCGCCTTCGGGGCGGTCTCGACCACCTGCCCGAGATACATCACGGCGACCCGGTCGGCCACGTGCCGTACCACCGCGAGCCCGTGCGAGATGAACAGGAAGGCGAGGCCGAGCTCCCGCTGGAGGTCCTTCAGCAGGTTGACGATCTGGGCCTGGATCGAGACGTCGAGGGCCGAGACCGGCTCGTCGCAGACGATGAGGCGCGGCGACAGCGCCAGCGCCCGGGCGATGCCGATGCGCTGGCGCTGCCCGCCCGAGAACTCGTGGGGGAAGCGCTCGGCGTGGTAGGGCGCGAGGTCGACGAGGCGCAGGAGATCGCGCACCCGCTCGCGGCGCGCGCCCGCGTCGCCGACGCCGTGGACGAGGAGCGGCTCGGCCAGGATCTCGGCGACGCTCATGCGCGGGTTGAGGCTCGCGAACGGGTCCTGGAAGACCACCTGCATCTCGCGCCGCAGGCGCCGCAGCGCGGGCCCGCGCGCGTCGGTGACGTCCTGCCCGTCGAAGCGGATGCTCCCGCCGCTCGCGGGCACGAGGCGCAGGGCGAGGCGCGCGGTCGTGGACTTGCCGCAGCCGCTCTCGCCCACCACCGCCAGGGTCTCGCCCGGATCGACGTGGAGGCTGACGCCGTCGACCGCCCGCACGGCCCCGGCCTCGCGGCGCAGGAGGCCCCGGCGCACGGGGTAGTGCTTGCTGACGTCGCGCAGCTCGAGCAGGGGCGTCGTCGCGGGGATAGGGTCCGGGCGGGGCGGCTGCGTCACGGGTGGGCCTCCACGGGCGCCTTGCGGCAGGCGGCGGCGTGCCCGTCCGCGACCGCCGCGAGGGCGGGGTCGCGCTCCCGGCAGGCCGCGTCACCGAAGGGGCAGCGCGGGGCGAAGCGGCAGCCCGGCGGCAGCCGGAAGGGCGGGGGCACCGTGCCGCCGATGGCGACGAGGCGCGCGACGTCCTCCTCCATGCGGGGCATCGAGCCGAGGAGCCCGATCGTGTAGGGGTGCTGGGGATCGTCGAAGATCGCCCCCACGGGCGCGTGCTCGACGATGCGGCCGGCATACATCACCGCCACCTCGTCGGCGACCTGCGCCACCACGCCGAGGTCGTGGGTGATGAGCACGATCGCCATGCCGGTCTCGGCCTGGAGGTCGCGCAGGAGGTCGAGGATCTGGGCCTGGATGGTGACGTCGAGGGCGGTCGTCGGCTCGTCCGCGATGAGGAGGGCCGGCCGGCAGGCGAGCGCCATCGCGATCATCACCCGCTGGCGCATGCCCCCCGAGAGCTGGTGGGGGTACTCGTCGAAGCGCCGCTCCGGGGCCGGGATGCGCACCTGCCGCAGGGCCTCGACCGCCTCCGCCCGCAGCCGGCGCGCCGGCACCCGCCGGTGGGCCCGGATCGCCTCGACGATCTGGCCGCCGACCGTGTGCACCGGGTTGAGGCTCGTCATCGGCTCCTGGAAGATCATCGCCACGCGGTTGCCCCTGACCGCGCGCAGCGCCCGCGCCGGCAGGCCGACGAGCTCGCGCCCCTCCAGGCGGACCGAGCCGCCCGCGACCCGCCCGGGCGGGGGCACGAGGCCCATCAGCGAGAGCGACAGCATGCTCTTGCCGCAGCCGCTCTCGCCGACGATGCCGAGGGTGCGCCCCGGCGCCACCGCGAGCGACACGCCGTCCACGGGCCGGATCGTGCCGTTCGGGGTCTCGAAGGTCGTGACGAGGTCGCGCACCGCGAGCACGGGCGCCGCCGCCGGGGCCAGGGCGGGAGGCGGGCCCGCCAGGGTCATGACGCCCATCGTCAGCGCTTCAGGGAGAGGTCGAGCCCCTTGTAGAGCCCGGCGCCGTAGAGCCCGTGCGGGCGCGCGCCCTCGACCCGGTCGCCCGAGACCAGCCACATCTGCTGGGTGACGAGGGGGATCCAGACGTTGGCCTGCGTGAGCAGGCGCTGCGCCTCGGCGTTGGCCTCGGTGCGCGCGGCCGGGTCGTTCGCCGTCGAGGCGGCGTCGAGGAGGGCGTCGGTCTTCGCGTCCTTCCAGTTCATGCGGTTGGGCGTCGGCGCCTGGGTGCTCTTGAAGTAGAGGTTGAGGGCCTCGGTCGCCGTCACGTAGGGGTAGGACAGGATGAAGGCGTCGAATTCCTGGGTGGCGAGCTTGCCCCAGGCGACGGTGGCGTCCCAGAGCTGGATCTGCATGTCGATCCCGACCTTGCGCAGGTCGGCCTGCATCGCCTCGGTGATGCGCGGGCCGGTGTCGTTGCGGATGCCGTAGAGGGTGAAGCTCGCGCGCCTGCCGTCCTTGACCCGCACCCCGTCCGGGCCGGGCTTCCAGCCCTCGGCGTCGAGGAGCCTTGCCGCCCCGGCGGGATCGAAGGCCGGCATCAGGCTCGCCGCCTTGGCGTCGTAGTCGATCACCGTCGGGCTCAGGAGCGCGTGCATCGGCGTGCCGTTCCCGAAGTACACCGCCTTGGCGATGGCGTCCTTGTTCACCGCCATGTTGGCGGCGCGGCGGATCGTGCCGTCCTCCACCACCGGCTTGTTGACCTTGAAGCCGACGAACACGTCGTAGATGTAGTTCTTCTGCTGCTGCACATTCAGGCCCGGCACCCGCTTCATGGTGTCGATGGCGATGTGCGGCGGGTAGTAGGTGACGTCGGCCTGCCGGGTCTGCATCGCGGCCATCATGGTGTTGGCCTCGGGCACGATCTTCCAGACGATCTGGTCGATCTGCGGCGCCGGGTTCCTGTAGATCGGCGGTCCCCACGTGTAGTGGGGGTTGCGCTTCATCACCAGCTCCTGGCGCGGGGTCCAGCTCGCCCAGCAGTACGGCCCCGTGGCGTTGAAGCCCTGGACGCCGAAGTTCTGCCCGAGCGCCTCGACCGCGGCCTTGTCGACCACCGAGGCGAAGGACAGGGTGAGCTGGTAGAGGAGGTCGCTCGAGGGCTCCTTCAGCTCGTACACGACGGTGTGGTCGTCGGCCGCGCGGATGTCCTTCACGAAGCCGGCCCGCGCCGCCACGGGCGAGCGGGTCGCCGGGTCGATCCAGCGCTTGAACGAGTAGACCACGTCCTCGGCGGTCATCGGGCGCCCGTCGCAGAACTTCACGTCCCGGCGCAGGTCGAAGGTGTAGGTCCGGCCGTCCGGCGACACCGTCCAGGACGTCGCCAGCAGCGGCTTGATCGTCTTCATGTCGAAGTCGAGGGACACCAGGGTGTCGGCCAGCATGAAGATGACCTCCGCCGCCGAGGTGGCGGTGGAGCGCACCGGGTCGTAGCGGTCGGCGTCGATGACCCGCAGGATGGACAGCGGCGCCCTGGTCTGGGCCGCGGCCGGGGCGAGGCAGAGGGCGGAGATTCCGGCCGCGAGGGCGGTGGTCGCGAGCTTCATCGGCGGAGCTTTCCTGTGGCGTGGCATCAGCGGCGCAGCCGGGGATCGAGGGCGTCGCGCAAGGAATCCCCGAGCACGTTGAAGGCGAGGACGATCACGAAGATCACGAGGCTCGGCAGCACGGCGACGTGGGGGGCGAAGAACAGGAAGTTGCGCCCGTCCGCCGCCATGGCGCCGAGCTCGGGCGTCGGCGGCTGGGCGCCGAGCCCGATGAACGACAGGGTGGCGCCGAGCAGGATCACCTGCCCGAAGCGCAGGGTCACGAACACGAAGATCGGCGAGAGGCAGTTCAGCAGGACGTAGCGGGTGAGGATGCGGGCGTCGCTCATGCCGAGCGCCCGCGCGCCCTCGATGTAGTCCTGGCGGAGCACCACCAGGGCGGCGCCGCGCACGACCCGGGCCATGAGCGGGACCGTGGCGACCGAGAGCGCGATCACCACCGCGCGCAGGCCCGGGCCGACGATCGCCGTGAGCGCGAGGCCGAACAGGATCGCCGGGAACGACAGGAGCACGTCCATGAGCCGCATCACCACCCCCGACGCGGCGGGATAGTAGGCGGCCGCGAAGCCCGCGAGCCCGCCGAGGCCGCAGCCGATGACGACGGCCGAGATGCCCATGCCGAGGGTGGTGCGCAGGCCGAACAGCAGGCGCGTGATCATGTCCCGGCCCTGCCCGTCGGTGCCGAGCAGACCCGCCTCGCCGGGCGCCTTCAGGGTGTTGGCGAGGTCGCCCCCGTAGGGGTCCCCGGGGGCGATCCAGGGCGCCAGGAGGGCCGCGAGGACGACGAGGAGCACGACCGCGAGGGCGGCGGCCCCGAGCGGGTCGCGCAGGAGCGCGCGCAGGAGCGACGGCCGCCGGGCCACCGCGAAATCGGCGTGCGGCGCCGCCTCCGGCGTCAGCGCGATGGTCTCGCTCACGGATCGGTCCTCATGCGGGGGCGGGACGGCACGGGTCTGGTCTCACGGGCCGGAGGCCTCCCGGATCCGCGGGTCGAGCACCGCGTAGAGGACGTCGACCGCGAGGTTCACCAGGATGAAGCCGACCGACAGGATGATGATGGTGCCCTGCGCCATCGGGGCGTCGCTCGACAGGATCGCCCCCACGGCGAGGCGGCCGATGCCCGGCCAGCTGAAGATCGACTCGACCACCACAGCCCCGCCGAGCAGGAAGCCGATCTGGAGCCCGATCAGGGTCACGACCGGGATGAGGGCGTTGCGCAGGGCGTGGTGCAGCACCACGGCGGTCTCGGAGAGGCCCTTGGCGCGGGCGGTGCGGACGTGGTCGGCGCCGAGCACGTCGAGGACGGCGCTGCGCGTCATCCGGGCGACCGGCCCGACGAAGACGCCCCCGAGGGTCAGGGCCGGCAGGATGATCCCGGCGAGCCCCTCGAGGGTCCAGAGCGGCCCCGCCCGGCCGGAGAACGGCAGCACCGGGAAGGTGAAGCCGAGGAGCCAGACGAGCCCGAGGCCGAGCAGGAAGACCGGCACCGAGACGCCCGCCACCGAGACCATCATGATCGCCCGGTCGAGCAGGCCGCCGCGCCAGCAGGCGCCCACGGTCCCGAGCCCGATGCCGAGCGGGACCGACCAGGCCAGGGAGGCGAGCATCAGCTCGAGCGTCGGCCCGATCGTGTTCCCGAGCTCCTCGAGCACCGGCATGTTGTTGATGATCGAGACGCCGAGGTCGCCCCGGGCGAGGCGCCCGAGGTAGAGCGCGAATTGCAGCCAGAGCGGCCGGTCGAGCCCGAGGTCGCGCCGGATCCCCTCGATGACGTCCTGCGTCGCCGTCGGGCCGGCGCGCACCACCGCCGGGTCGTTGGGAACCACCTGCATCAGCAGGAAGCCCACGAGCAGCACCCCGAGCAGGACCGGGACGGCGAGCAGGAGGCGCTGGAGCACGTGACGCAGCATGGATCCTCGCCTGGTGTCCTCGTCGGGCAGATCGGTCGGGGGCCGTCCCGTCGCGGTGTCCCGCCGCGGGCCGGCTTCGCGGGCGGGGCCTGCGCGGGCGGGGCTCCTGACCGCGCGCCGCGGCCGCCCGACGGGCGCCCCGGCCCCCGTCGATGTGAGAGCCTGGGAGCAAGGTCCGGGCCAGCCCGCGGACGCTCACGGCAGGGGCTCGAAGGCGGTCTCCCGGATGCGCAGGGTGACCAGGAAGGTGATCAGCGCGGCCGCCACGAGGTAGTAGGCCGGGGCGAGGGGGCTGCCGGTGGCCTGGATCAGCCAGGTCGAGATGAAGGGCGCGAAGCCGCCGAAGACCGCGACGGCCGCGTTGTAGCCCACCGAGAGCGCGGTGTAGCGCACCCGCGTGGGAAACAGCTCGGAATAGGCCGCCGGGCAGGGGCCGGAGAAGAACGACAGGAACACGATCATGATGAGCTGCGCCAGGAAGGCGAGCGCCACGCTGCCGGACGAGGCCATCATCAGGAGCGGGAACGACAGCAGGATGTAGCCGCCCGAGGACAGGAGCAGCAGCGGCTTGCGGCCGATCCGGTCCGACACCGCGCCCCAGATCGGGATCAGGATCACGAACACGGTCAGGCAGGCGGTGCCGATCCACATCGCCTGCGAGGCCGTGAGCTTGCCCACATTGCGGATGTAGTTCGTCATGTAGACGAGGGGGATGTAGTAGGCGACGGTGTTGTGGAGGGTCAGGCCGAAGATCGTCAGCGTGGCCTTGCGCTGCGTCGTGAACGCCTCGCGGAGCGGCGCCTTCGAGACGGCGCCCTGCGCCTCGAGCGCCACGAAGGAGGGCGTGTCGTCGAGGCTCCAGCGCAGGTAGGCGCCGCAGAGGCCCACCACGATGCCGAGCAGGAACGGGATGCGCCAGCCGTAGGCCAGCACGTCGGCGGGCGGCAGGATCTGGGAGACCAGCGCCGCGCTGAGCGAGCCGAGGAGGAAGCCGCCGGCGACGCTCACCTGCTGCCAGGAGCCGACGAAGCCGCGCCGCCCCTCGGGCGCGAACTCGACGAGGTAGGAGGTGGAGCCGCCCCACTCGCCGCCCGCCGACAGCCCCTGGACCAGCCGGATCAGCACGAGCAGGATCGGCGCCAGGATGCCGATCTGCCCGTAGGTGGGCAGGAGCCCGATGGCGAGGGTCGAGAACGCCATCAGGAAAATCACGGCGCTCAGGGCGGCGCGCCGGCCGTAGCGGTCGCCGTAGATGCCGAACACGATCGAGCCGATCGGCCGCATCACGAAGCCGACGCCGAACACCGCGAAGGTCAGGAGCAGGGACGAGAGCGGGTCGCTCGCCGGGAAGAACAGCTCCGAGATGGTCGACACGAAGTAGCCGTAGACCCCGAAATCGTACCATTCGAGGATGTTGCCGACGACGCCGGCCACGATGGCCTTGCGCCGCTGGTCCTCGGCCGGTGCCGGCACGCTGATCCCTGACATCGTCGTACGGTCTCCTGGTTGTCGCCCGCCCGCGCGGGCTGCCGTCGCCCGCCCGCGCGGGCGAACTTGGGAAGAACTCTCACTCGAGCAGCCGCGCCGGCTCGCAGACGATCGTGCGGCGGCCGCGCTTGAACACCGCGAGGGGCCGGCGGATCTCCGCGATCGCCCGGTCGGGCGCCGTCGCGTCGATGACCACGAGGTCGGCCGGGTTGCCCGGCGCCACGCCGTAATCGTCGAGGTTGAGGAGCCGCGCCGAACGGTCGGTGATCATGCGGAAGCACTCGCACAGGTCGTGCGGCTGGCTCACCTGGAGCACGTTGGCGTGGAGGTTCGCCATGCGGATGAGCGAGCAGTCGCCGTAGGGCGTCGCCGGGTTCAGGACGTTGTTCGAGGAGAGCGAGCAGTTGACGCCGTGGCGCAGGAGCGCGTTGGCGTCCGCGACGCCCCGCGGGACGGCGTGGTCGTGGCTGCGCCCCATGAGGAAGAGGTCGGTGGCGGGCAGGACCGTGACGGCGACGCCCACGTCGGACAGGCGGCGGGCGATGGCCGCGACCGCGTCCGGCGGCATCAGCGAGAGCTTGGCCATGTGCCCGACCGTGACCCGCCCGCCGAGGCCGTAGCGCTCGGTCAGGTCCATCACGAGGTGAACGTCGAGGCTGTCGGCGGTCGGCCCGACGTCGAGGTGCAGGTCGACGTCGACGTCGAATTCCCGGGCGAGCGCGAAGATGCGGCGGATCTGCGCCGGGCCGTCGGCGTCGTAGCGCGGGGCGCCCCCGACCGCCGCCGCCCCCTCCCGCAGGGCCTCGGTCAGCAGCGCCTCGGTGCCGGGCCGGTCGGTCAGGCCGTCCTGCGGGAAGGCGCAGAGCTGGAGGTCCACCGCGAACGCGTGGTCCCGGGCGAGCGCCCGCACGGCCCGGAAGCCCCTGAGCCCGATCTTCGGGTCGATCTCGACGTGGCTGCGGATGCGCGTCGTGCCCTGGAGGAGGCACTCCCGCAGGGTCGCCCGCGCCCGGTCGTAGACGTCCTCCTCGGTGATCTCGGGCTTGAACGCCTCGACGTAGCGCACCGGGTTGATGGCGCGCCCGGGCTCGGCGGGGCAGCGCTCGAGCAGGCGCGCCTTGTCGAGGTGGATGTGGGTCTCGACGAGGCCGGCGCAGACGAGCCGCCCGTCCGCCGCGTAGGTCTCGCCCTCGGCCGCGAGGTCCGGCGCGACCGCGACGATGCGGCCGGCCTCGACCCCGATGTCGACGAGCGTCCCGGGCGGGTTCTCGGGGAGCTGGGCGCCCCGCACGATCAGGTCCATGGTGTCGGCCTCCGGAACGGGGGAGCCGGGGCCCGGCGCGGCGCCGGCCCCGGCTGCGCGGCGCGGGTCCTCACGGCTCCCTGCCGAGCAGGATCGCGCCGGTCTCGTGCACCGCGCCGCTCCACCCGGCGGGCACGAGGGTCGTGGCGTCGAGCTGGGCGACGATGGCCGGGCCCGCGACGCGGTCCCCGGCCCCGAGATCGCCGCGGTCGTAGAGCGGCACGTCCCGGAGGCCGGCCGCGAGGTGGACGGGCAGCCGCGCCCGGGCCCGCGCGCCCGTGCCGGGCGGGAGGCGGGGCGGGGCGGGGCGGGGCATCCGGCCCGCCGCCTCGATCCGCACGGTGACGAGCTCGACGGGGCTGTCGAGGCGAAAGCCGTAGAGCGCCTCGTGCGCCGCCGCGAAGGCCGCCGCCGTGGCGTCCCCGGCCCAGGGCACGGCGAGCTCCCCGCCCTGGCCGTGGTAGCGCATCAGGGCGACGCGGGCCTGGCTTCGGTCGGCGGCGGCGACGCCCTCGCGGGCGAGCCAGGCCTCGGCCTGGGCGGCGAGGTCCCGGTAGAGCCCGGCCACGGCCTCCGGGTCGGGCGGCCCGGCCGTCGGCAGGGTCCGGCTGAACTCGGCCTTCAGGTCGGCGGCCAGGAGCCCGTCGGCGCAGAGCACGCCGGGCGCCGGCGGCACGAGGACCCGGCGCACGCCGAGCAGGTCCGCGAGGGCGCAGCCGTGCAGGGGGCCGGCGCCGCCGAACGGCACCAGGGTGAAGTCGCGCGGATCGTGCCCGCGCTCGATCGAGACGACGCGCAGGGCCCCGACCATGTGGTTGTCGACGACCGCCAGGATCCCCCGCGCCGCCGCCTCGGGCGAGAGGCCGAGGGGCCCGGCCACGCGCCCGGCCACCGCGGCCCGGGCCGCCGCGGCGTCGAGGGCCATGCGCCCGCCGAGGAGGCGCTCCGGCAGGTGGCCCAGCACCACGTGGGCGTCGGTCACGGTCGCCTCGCGCCCGCCGCGGCCGTAGGCGGCGGGACCCGGGTCGGCGCCGGCGCTCTGCGGCCCGACCGCGAGCGCCCCGCCGGCGACGCGGGCGACCGAGCCGCCGCCGGCCCCGATCGTCACCATGTCGACCATGGGCAGCGGCAGGGGCCAGGGGCCGACGTGGCCGGCCTGGGTCAGGCCGATGCGGCCGTCCTTGATCAGGCAGATGTCGGCGCTGGTGCCGCCGATGTCGACCGTGATCAGGTCGCGCACGCCGCAGGCCGCCGCGACCTCCCGGGCCCCGACGACGCCGGCCGCCGGGCCCGACAGGGCGGTGAGCGCCGGGGCGCGCCGGATCGTGGCGCTGCCGGCGACGCCGCCGTTCGACTGCATCAGGAGCAGGGGTGCGGCCACCCGGGCCTCCTCGAGGCGCGCCTCGAGCCGCGAGACGTAGGAGGCGACCCCCGGCATCACCACGGCGTTGAGCACCGTGGCGAGGGAGCGCTCGTACTCGCGCACCACCGGCAGCACGTCCGAGGAGGCGGTGACGGCGACCCCGGGCAGGGCCGCCCGCAGGATCCCGGCGACGCGCTCCTCGTGGGCGGGGTTCGCGAAGGCGTGGAGCAGGCACACCGCCACGGCCTCGACCCCGAGGCCCCGGCAGGCCTCGGCGGCCTCCCGCACGCTCGCCTCGTCGAGGGGCTCCAGCACCGTCCCGCCCGGCCCCACCCGCTCGCGCACCTCCAGGACGCGGGAGCTCGGCACCGGGCGCGCCGGCTTGACGAACGCGTACAGGTTCTCCCGGCGCGGGATGTCCTGGCGGCCGATCGCCAGGACGTGCCGGAAGCCCGCCGTGGTGACGAGGGCCGCGCGGGCGCCCTTGCCCTCCAGGATCATGTTGGTGGCGACCGTGGTGCCGTGGAGCACCCGGCGCAGCGCACCGGCCGGCAGCCCGGCCTCGTCGAGGGCGAGGCGCACGCCCGCCATGAAGGCGCGGGACGGATCGGCCGGCACGCTCGGCGTCTTGGCGCGCCAGGTCCGGCCGCTCGCGGCATCGTGGAGGGCGACGTCCGTGAAGGTGCCGCCGATGTCGACCGCGACGGCGAGATCCGGCTCAGGCGAGGGCATCGACGTACTCGTGGCGGTGGAAGGCCCTGGTGGGCGGCCGGTCGGCCCGCAGGGCCGCGGTGGCGGCCGCGTCGAGGGCGTCGCCCGCGAGCGCGACGCCGTAGTGGCGCTGCGCCGCCTCCCGGCTGACGAACCCGCCGAGCACGTCCTCGAGCACCGCCTCGGGCTCGCGGTCGAAGGGGTGGCCGTGGCCGCCGCCGCCGCCGGTCTCGATGCGCAGGACGTCGCCCCGCGCGAGGCGGTTGCCGTCCGACAGGGGCGCGAGGAGCCGCTCCCCGGGCGTGCCCGGGTTCACGACCGCGCGCCCGGATCCGCCCGCGCGCCCCCCGGCGAGGCCCCAGGGCGGGTTGGCGACGCTGTCGATGCGCACCGCCAGCACCGCTTCGTCGGCCAGGATCTCGTACTCCCGCACGATGCCGCAGCCGCCGCGGCGCCGGCCCGCGCCGCCCGAATCCGCCGCGATGCCGTACCGGCGCAGGCGCACCGGGTAGCCGGCCTCGAGGAACTCCACCGGGTAGTTCTCCTGCGCCACGAAGTAGACCGCGTCGATGCCGTCGGCCTCCGGCCGGGCGCCGTAGCCGACCCCGATGCCGTCCGAGAGCAGGAAGGGCTCGGGCGGGCCCGCCGGCTCCCGCCGCACGCTCCCGCGCAGCAGGATGATGACGTAGGCCGAGTGCGCCGCCGGGGCGCCCCCGCCCGCCACGTTGATGAGCCCGTTGAGCGCGGCGAGCACCCGCATCATCGTGAGCCCCCGCATCCCGAGGGGCGCCGGGAAGCGGGGACGCAGCAGCGAGCCCTCCCGCAGGGTCACGGCGTCGAGGGCCTGGGGCCCGCCGGCGTTGCAGACCTGCGTCGGGTCGCCGCCGAGGTAGTAGAGGCCGAGCGCCATGCCGGGGATGCTCGGGTTCATCAGGAAGTTGACCGGGCCCGGCGCCTGGTCGTCCGTTTCGGAGGCGTCGAGGGCGAAGCGGTCCGCGCCGTCGGGGCCGCGGCTGCGGGTCAGGGCGAGGCGGATGCGGAACGGGCCGTTGCCGTGCCCGTCGGTGTCGATGGCGTCGGTGAAGCGGTGGGTGCCGTGCGCGAAGGTCCGGCTCAGCCGCTCGCGCACCCGCTCGCGGGTGCGGGCGAGGAGCTGGCCGAGGGCGTCCGCCACCACCTCCGGCCCGAAGCGGTCGAGGATCTCGCCGACCCGGCGCACCCCGAGATCGACGCTCGCCATCAGGGCCCGCATGTCGCCGAGGCTCTGGGCGGGAAAGCGCGAGTTGCGGTGGAAGAGCGTCAGCACCGCCTCGTTGGTGCGGCCGGCCTCGATCAGCCGCGTCGGCGGCACGATGATGCCCTCCTGGTAGATGTCGGTGGCGTCGGGGCTGATCGAGCCCGCGCGCAGGCCGCCGATGTCGGCGAAGTGGGCCCAGGCCATCACGAAGCCGCAGCGGCGCTCCGCCCGGAACACCGGCGCCAGCAGCACCTGGTCGTTCGAGTGCGAGACGGCGCCCTCGGAGCCGTAGCAGTCGTTGTACCAGTAGAGGTCGCCCGGCCGCATCGTTTCGGGCGGGAAGTCGCGGAAGACCGGGCCGGTGATGTCCCCGAAGATCGGGACGTTCGAGCCGACCGCGAGCACGCCCGCGGCGTCGAACAGGCCGGTGTAGAAGTCCTTCTTCTCGCGGATGAAGGCCGAGATCGCGGTGCGCTCGATCAGCGCCTCCATCTCGGCCTGGGCCGACCGGATGGCGCCGCGCACGATCTCGAGCGTCACCGGATCGCAGGCGGCGGCCTCAGTCGAGGGGCGCATCGGTCGGGTCCTCGATGAGCAGGAGGGTGACGGTGCTGATCAGCGCGGCCGCGATCACGAACAGGGCGGGCGAGACCGGGGCGCCGGTCGCGCGGATCAGGAAGGTCGCCACGAAGGGCGCGAAGCCGCCGAACAGCGTGACGGCGAGGCTGTAGCCCACCGAGAGCGCGGTGGCGCGCACGCGGGTCGGGAACAGCTCCGACAGGACGGCGCAGAGCGGCCCGGCGTAGAGGGCGAGGAGCACCGCGGCGAGGCCCTGCGTGGCGGCGAGCCCGAGGCCGGTCGGGTGGTCGACGACGAGCCGCATCAGCGGGTAGGCGAGCACGACGTAACCGACGGCCGAGACCAGCAGCACGGCCTTGCGGCCGACGCGGTCCGAGAGGGCGCCCGCGGCCGGCGTCAGGGCCGTCAGGATCACGGCGGCGGCGGCCGACGAGGCGTAGGCGGTGCCGGCCGGGATGCCGAGCTGGCCGGCGGCGAAGCTCGGCAGGAAGATGTTGAAGGTGTAGTTCCCCACCGTCCCGACCACCGAGAGGCCGAACGCGGCGAGCACCGGGCGGCGGTAGGTCGTCAGCGCCTCGCGCAGGGGCGCGGCGCTGACCTGGCGCGCCGAGAGGGCGCGGCCGAAGGCCGGGGTCTCGGCGACTCGCGAGCGCAGGTAGAGCCCGATCGGCGCGAGCACGACCCCGAGCAGGAAGGGCACCCGCCAGCCCCACGCGGTCATCTGGGCGGGGTCGAGGGCGGCGTTCAGCGCCGCCGCCGTCAGGGTGCCGGCGAGGAGCGCGAGGCCGACGCTGAACTGCTGCAGGCTGCCGACGAAGCCGCGCCGGCCCGGCGGCGCGTACTCGACCAGGAAGGCCGCCGCCCCGCCCCACTCGCCGCCGGTCGAGAAGCCCTGGACCAGCCGGCAGGCGACGAGGAGGAGCGGCGCCCACACGCCGAGGGTGTCGTAGGAGGGGATCAGCCCGGTGAGCGCCGTCGCGCCCGCCATAAGGCCAACCGTGAGGATCAGGGCCTCCTTGCGCCCGCGCCGGTCGCCGTAGGCGCCGATCACGACGGCGCCGACCGGGCGCATCACGAAGCCGACCCCGTAGGTCGCGAAGGCCGAGAGCAGCGAGACCACCGGATCGCCGGCCGGGAAGAAGTTCTGGCCGATCTGCGCCGCGAACAGCCCGAAGATCAGGAAGTCGAACAGCTCGACGAAGTTGCCGACCGCGCAGGACAGGACCGCGCGCCGGCGCACGGCGGCGGCCTCGGCCCCCTCCGGGGCTGCGGCGCCGGATCGGCCGGAGGCGTCCGGCCGGCCGGGCGCGAGGAGGTCGGCTGCGGGTCGCGACATGGGTCCTGGGCCCTCCGGGATCACCTCGGCTCCGATACACCCCACCGGTTCTGCAAGCCCCGCACCAGGGCCCCTGGAGCCCCGGCGAGGACCCCTGGCCCGGCGCGGGCCCCCTGGCCTCGCGCCCGTCCTGCCGCTCCGGTGGGCAAGTGCCGCCTTCTTGTCCGGCTGTCTTTTTGTCTGACAAAATCGTACGGTCGTGGGCGGGCGCGTCAAGGTGCCGGGGGGCCGGCGCGCCGGGACACGCGAGGGCACGGAGGCCGACGATGATGCACCCCGCCGCGGAATGGCTCGCGACGCGGCACGACGCCATGGTGGCGCTGCTCGGGACCCTGGTGAACCGCGACAGCGGCTCCTACGACAAGCCGGGCGTCGACGCGGTCGGAACCGCGCTCGCGGAGTTCCTGGCCGGCGCCGGCATCGCCTGCACGCGCATTCCGGTCGCGCCCCAGGGCGACGTGTTCCGGGCCGCCCTGCCGGAGCGGGGGGCGGGCGGCGCGGAGGGCGGGCGGCCGGTGCTGCTGCTCGGCCACCGCGACACGGTCTTCCCCCGGGGCGAGGCGGCGCGGCGGCCGTTCTCGGTGCGCGACGGCCGCGCCTACGGGCCCGGCGTCGCCGACATGAAGGCGGGCCTCGTCCTCCACGCCTTCGTGCTCGCGGCCTTCGCGGCGGCGGGCGGGGCGCCGCTGCCCCTCGTCGGCCTGTTCACGGGGGACGAGGAGATCGGCTCGCCCGGCGCGAGTCCGATCATCGCCGAGGAGGCCCGCGCGGCGCGCTGCGTCCTCAACGCCGAACCCGGCCGGGTCAGCGGCAACGTGGTGACGGGGCGGCGCGGCGGCATCTTCTTCCGCTGCACCCTCGCCGGCCGGGCGGCCCATGCCGGGCTGAACTTCGAGGACGGGCGCAGCGCGATCCTGGCCCTCGCGCGCAAGATCGACCGCTGGATGAGCTTGCCGGAATCCGAGCCCGGCACCACCGTCAACGTCGGCCTGATCTCGGGCGGGCAGTCGGTCAACACCGTCGCGCCCGACGCGGCGTGCGAGATCGACCTGCGCTACGCCGACCCGGGGGCCCGCGACCACCTCGTCGCGCGCATCCGGGCCATCGCCGCCGAGACGAGCGTCCCGGGCACGAGCGCCGAGGTCGCGATCCTGGGCGAGTTCTACCCGATGGTGCAGTCGCCCGGGGCGAAGGCCCTGTTCGAGGCCTACGTGGAGGCGGCCCGGGTGGTCGGCTTCCCGGTGGGCGGCGAGTTCACGCGCTCCTGCGCCGATTCCGGGCTGACCGCCGCCGTGGGGACCCCGACCTTGTGCGGCGTGGGCCCGGTCGGGGGCGGCGCGCACAGCCCGGAGGAGTACCTCGAACTCGCCACCCTGGTGCCCCGCGCGCAGGCCCTGGCGCAGACGATCGCGGGCCTCGCCGCCGGGGGCTGAGGGCGCGGCGCCGGCGCGCGGCGCGCGGCGCGCACCGGCGCGGCACCGTTTCCCCGTCCGGCCGCGCGGCAAAGCAGGTACTCAGGGTCCGGTCGGGCGCCCCGCCGGGGGGCCGGCGGCATTCCCGAGGAGGCAGGACAGCGATGCTCGCCGGTGCGCTCGCGGCGCTGGAACCCCCCGTGCTGGTCCGCCAGCAGGCCTTCGAGACCATCCGCGACGCGATCGTGGACGGGCGCCTGGCGCCGGGGACGCGCCTCGTCGAGCGGGAACTGTGCCAGGCCCTCGGCATCAGCCGGGCCTCGGTGCGCGAGGTGATCCGTCGCCTGGAGGCCGAGCGCCTCGTCTCGGTGGCGCCCCGCCGCGGCCCGACCGTGATGACGCTGAGCGCCAAGGAGGCGGCCGAGATCTACGAGGTCCGGGCGATGCTCGAGAGCCTGCTGATCCGGCGCTTCACCGCGGTGGCGAGCGAGGCGGAGGTCGAGGGCCTGTGCGCGATCTTCGCGGAGGTGCGGCGGGCCGCGGCCGCGGAGGCGGTGCCGGAGATCGTCGGCCTGATGCTGCGCTTCAACGCGCACCTCGTGGCGGTGGCCGACCACGCCCTCGCCCGCGACCTGCTGGCCCAGCTCAACGCGCGGATCAACTGGCTGCGGGTCCGCGCCATGGCGGTGCCGGGGCGGATCGCCGCCAGCATCGAGGAACTCAGCGCCGTGCTGGCGGCCGTGCGGGCGCGCGACGCCGAGACCGCCGCCCGCCTGATCGCCGAATCGGTCGGCCGCGCCCGGGACGCGGCCCTCCGGCAGCTCGCCGAGGCGCCGCCCCCCCGCGAGCGCCGGCGGTGAGCGGGGCCCCGGCGGCGCGAGCGCCGTGGGCTCCTCCCGCATAGCTGCCCTCCCGACCGTGCCCTTGCGGGCGCGGGGCGCCTCGCCGACCCTGGTGCCGCCCGGCGCCGTCCCGCACGGCGGGTGCCGGGCGGGAGCCTCACGCGGAGCCGAACCGATGCCCGACGCCACGACGACCGAGCCCTGGCAGTGGAGCGAGCCGCACTGGCGCAAGCTGGTCGAGCAGGTGCGGGCGGGCCGGCGCTACCGCCCGCAGCGCTGGAAGGACGGGGCGCGCTGCGCGGTCGCGCTGTCGTTCGATTCCGACCACGAGACGAACGAGCTGCGCGAGGGCGGCAAGTCCATCGGCCGCATGTCCTGGGGCCAGTTCGGCAACCGGGTCGGGGTGCCCCGG
Source organism: Methylobacterium crusticola (assembly GCF_003574465.1). Classification (GTDB taxonomy): domain Bacteria; phylum Pseudomonadota; class Alphaproteobacteria; order Rhizobiales; family Beijerinckiaceae; genus Methylobacterium; species Methylobacterium crusticola. The sequence goes on along the minus strand of NZ_QOWC01000018.1, from coordinate 16,288 downwards.
ATCGAGGCGCTCCTCGAGCGCCACGGCGTCAGGGCGACCTTCTACGTCCCGGCCGTCGCCGCCCTGCTGTACCCGGACGAGCAGCGCCGCCTCGTGGCGAACGGCCACGAGATCGGCATCCACGGCTGGATCCACGAGCTGAACTCGGTCCTGCCCTACGAGGCCGAGCGCGACCTGATGCTGCGCTCCGCCGACGCCCTCGAGACCGTCACGGGCACGCGCCCGGTGGGGTTGCGCACGCCGTCCTGGGATTTCAGCCCGAACACGCTGGCGATCGAGAAGGAGATGGGCCTCGCCTACGATTCCTCGCTCATGGCCGACGAGGATTGCTACGAGCTCCTGCTCCACGGCGAGCCGACCGGCATCGTCGAGCTGCCGGTCGAGTGGGTGCGCGACGACGCGGTCTACTTCATGATGCACCGCTTCCAGTCCCTGCGGCCCTACACGCCGCCCGCCGACGTCCTCGACATCTTCCGGCGGGAGTTCGACGCCGCCTACGCGGAGGGCGGCCTGTTCCAGCTCACCATGCACCCGCACATCATCGGCTACCGCTCGCGGATCTGGATCCTCGAGGAGATCGTCCGGCACGCCAAGGCGCGGGGCGATGTGTGGTTCGCGACCCACGCCGAGATCGCCGCCTACGCCAAGGCGCACGGGTAGGGGCGCGGGCGGCGCCGCGCGGTCCCGGCGCTGCCGCGCGGTCCCGGCGCCGCCGCGCGGTCCCGGCGCCGCCCGGGATCCCTCAGGCGGCGGTGAGCTTCTCGATGCCGTAGAGGCGGTCCGTGACGACGAGCGCCACGACGGCGATCAGCATCTGGACCGTGCTGACGGCGGCGATCGAGGGGTCGAACTGGTTCTCCATGTAGCTCAGCATCACCACCGGCAGCGTGCTGGTGCTGGCGCTCCCGAAGAAGAACGACAGCGGCAGGTTGTCGAGGGAGGTCAGCACGGAGAACAGCCCGCCCGCGAAGATGCCGGGCCGGATCAGCGGCAGCGTGGTGTGCCGGAAGGTCTGCCAGCGGGTGGCCCCGAGCACGGCCGAGGCCTCCTCGAGGTCCGGCGGCAGGGCGCGGTAGACCGCCAGCACGGTCCTGACCACGTAGGGGATGCCCGCGACCGTGTGGGCGATGAGCAGCGCGGTGAAGGACAGGCCGAGGGACAGGCTCGCCAGGAAGTAGAGCAGCGCGAGGCCGAGCACGATCGCCGGCACGGTGATCGGCGCGAGCAGGAAGTTCGACAGGAGGGCGCTCGCGGCGCCCCGCGCCCGGGCGAGCGCAAGGGCGGCCGGCACCCCGAGCGCGGCCGCGATCAGGGTCGACGCGAGGGCGACCTCGATCGAGACGATCATCGCGTCGACGAAGGGCCGGTACTCGATGATGCGCCAGTACCAGCGCAGCGTCAGGCCCGGGATCGGGAAGGTGATGAACGAGGCGGTGGAGAACGACACCATCACCACGGCGGCGATCGGGGCCACGATGAAGCCCAGGAACGCCACCACGTAGGCGCCGAGGGCGAGCGCCGCCCAGTTCGGGCGCCTGCGGCGGCGCCGGGGCGCCGGGGCGCCGGCCCCTCCCGGCGCGGGGTATGCGGCGGGCGGGGTCACGGCCTGATCCCCTGGCGGCGCAGGAACCGGGCCTGGAGCGCCAGGCAGGCGAGGGCGACGAACAGGAGCAGGTTGCCCATGGCGGCCGCGAAGCCGGTGTCCTGCGCGACGTTGAACTGCTGGTAGATCAGGAGCGACAGCGTGGTGACCTTGCCGCCCCCGAGGAGCAGCATGGTGAGGAAGCTGCCGTTCGTGACGACGAAGACCAGGATGCAGCCGGTGGCGACCCCGTCCAGGCTGAGCGGCAGGGTGATCCGGAAGAAGGTCGCGAGGGGGCCGGCCCCGAGCACGCGGGAGGATTCCTCGAGCCGCACGTCCACCTGCTGGAGCACCGCCGAGATCGACAGGACCATGAACGGCACCAGCACGTGGACGAGGGCGACGTAGACCGCCACGGGATCGTCGGCGAGGTTCGTCGGCCGCGCGATCAGGCCCCAGTCGTGCAGCAGCATCGTCACCGGGCCGCGCCGGGCCAGGAGCACGCGCCAGCCGAAGGTGCGCATGATGATCGAGGTGAGCAGCGGCGCGATGAGCAGGAACACGATCACGCCGTTCCAGCGCCCGGCGTGGCGCACCATGAAGTAGGCGACCGGGTAGCCGAGGACGAGGCTGAGGGCGGTGGCGATCACCCCGACCTTGAAGGTCTCGTAGAGGATGCCCGCGTAGTAGGCGTCGCCCAGGAGCTTGCCGTAGAAGACGAAGGCGCCCTGCGTCAGGGCGTCGCCGGTCGCGAGGCTGCGCCAGATGTTGGCGCCGAGCGGGATCACGAAGAAGAAGCCGAGGAAGACGAGGACCGGCACGGTCCAGGTCGACCGCGCCAGCCGGTAGGGACCGCCCGGGCGGCGGGCCGGGAGCGCCGCGAGGGCGGCGGGGGCCTGCTCGACGTCGACGCTCACGGCGCGTCCCGGAGCACGATGGCGCCCCCGGCCCCCCAGGAGACGCCGACGATCCCGTCGGCCGGCACCGCCTCGCGGGCCTGGGCGTAGGCGAAGACCGGCCCGGGACTGCCCGGGACCGCGAGCTCGTAGGCGAAGTAGCTGCCCCGGAAGACGACGTCCTGGACCCTCGCCCGGATGCCGTCCGCCTCGGGCGGGCCGAGCTTCAGGCGCTCGGGCCTGACCGCCAGCAGAACCCGGTGCCCCGCCGCCAGGGCCTCGTCGCTCTCGACGAGGCTCCGGGGCGAGCGGTCGAGGTCGAGGGCGACCGACCAGGAACGCGGCCCGGCCCGGTCCGCGACGATGCCCGAGAAGATGTTGGCGGTGCCGAGGAACTCCGAGACGAAGCGGGTGCGCGGGTGCTCGTAGACCTCCGTCGGCGGCCCGACCTGGACGATGCGGCCCTCCGCCATCACGGCGACCCGGTCGCTCATCGTCAGGGCCTCCTCCTGGTCGTGCGTGACGATGATCGACGTGATGCCGAGGCGCCGCTGGATCTCCCGCAGCTCGAACTGCATGCGCTCGCGCAGGTTCTTGTCGAGGGCGCCGAGCGGCTCGTCGAGGAGGAGGACGGAGGGGTTCGTCACGAGGGAGCGCGCCAGGGCGACGCGCTGCTGCTGGCCGCCCGAGAGCTGGTGGATCTGCCGGTCCTCGTACTGCTCGAGGCGCACGAGGCCGAGGATCCGGCGCACCCGCGCGGTGCGCTCGGCCGCCGGCACGCCCCGCATCCTGAGCCCGTAGGCGACGTTCGCCCCGACGCTCATGTGCGGGAACAGGCTGTAGTTCTGGAACACCATGCCGAGGCCGCGCCGGTTCGGCGGGAGGTCGGTCACGTCGACGCCCCCGATCACGACCTGTCCGGTGTCGGGCGCCTCGAAGCCCGCGATGATCCGCAGGGTCGTGGTCTTGCCGCAGCCCGAGGGCCCGAGCAGGGCCAGCATCTCGCCGCCGCCGATGCCGAGCGTCAGGGGCTTCAGCGCCTGGAGGGAGCCGAAGCTCTTGCTGACCTCGATGAGCTTCAGCGGCACGGCGCTCGTCATGGGCGGTCCCTCGGGGCGCGACCCCGGGGCGGCGGCCGCGCAGGGTGTCCTCGCTCATTCAATAGAATGAATTGAACGGCCTCCGCAACCGCGCCGCAAGATCATTTTCGCGGGCGCCCGACCGGTCCCGACGCCCTTGTAAGATCTTTGTGCAGATGGTGCCTTCTTGGGCAGGCGCCGATTTTTACCGGCCGGGTGGTTGTGCCCGCATTCATCATAGTGAATAACAGCGCGGTCGCCCGTTCAGCGAGGGAGTCGGCCCCATGCGCGTCACCGTCGGTACGAGAACCAGGGCCGCGCTCTGCGCCGCCGCGATCCTGGCGGGCGGCGCCTCGGCGGCGCCGGCGGCCGACCTCGTCGTGGGCGCCTTCGGGGGCGTCTGGGAGCAGAGCCTGCGGCGCTGCGTGGTCGAGCCTTTCCAGAAGAAGACCGGCAAGACCGTCGACGTCGTGCTCGGGGCCCCGATCCAGTGGCTGAACCAGATCGCCGCGAGCCCCGGCAAGCCGCCCCTCGACATCGTCTACAACCCCTCCGAGACGGCCTTCGACGCGATCAACCGCGGCCTCGTCGACCGCTTCCCGCCGGACCGGGTGCCGAACGCCGCGAACCTCGCGCCGCAGTTCAAGAGCCTCGGCGACGGCTACGGCGCGCCGCACAATTACGGCGGCATGGGCCTGATCTACAATTCCGAGACGGTGAAGGAGCCGCCGAAGGACTGGAAGGCCTTCGTCGAGGGCACGGTCGCGGGCAAGTGGAAGGCCGCCATGCCGAGCATCAACTACCCGAGCGGCGGCCTCACCATCTCGGTCTGGATGTTCTCGAAGATCTACGGCGGCGGCATCGACGACATCGCGCCCGGCCTCGCCCAGGTCAAGCGCATGCAGAAGAGCGGCAACCTCAGCCTCTGGAGCGATCCCAACAGCGTCCTCAACGGGCTGAGGAGCGGCGACATCGACATGGCGATGTACTGGGACGGGCGCGCCTGGGCCTTCATCGACGACAAGAACCCGCAGTACAAGTACGTCTCGCCCGATCCCGGCGTCGTCGTGGGGCTGACCTGGATCCAGAAGATCAAGAACAGCAGCGACCTCGGCTACGCCTTCGCCGACATGTCCCTCAGCCCCGAGGCGCAATCCTGCTTCGGCAGCGCGATCCGGTACGGCGTCGTCAACAAGGACGCGACCTTCGACGCGGCGATCCGGCACGAGATCACCGAGCCGTCGCGGCTGATCTTCCCGCCCTTCACCGACATCCCGCCGCGCCAGGCGAAGTGGGTCGAGACCTGGAACAAGGAGATCGGGCGCTAGCGCGCGCGCCCGCACCGGTCGCGGCCGGCACCCGCCCGGACGTCCGCGCGCGGACGCCTGCGCCGGAGCGGGGCTCCGCCGCACCCGACAGCGCCCGGGAGCCCCGCCGGAGCGGGGCTCCGGCGGGGCGCCGCGGGACGGGCCCGCGACCGGAACCGGCTCCTCGCGGCCGGGGACGCCGTCGGGGCCGGCATCACGCGCCCCGCCCGCCGGCGGGGTGCCCGGATCAGGGTTTTTGGGCCGGCGCGACCGGCCCCGGGGAGTGCGGCATGGGTTATCGGGTTGGCGTCGACATCGGCGGGTCGTTCACGGACTTCGCCCTGTTCGACGAGGCGACGCAGAGCCTCAGGAGCCTCAAGGTGTTCTCGCGCCCCGACGAGCCCGGCGCGGAGGTGCTGGAGGGCATCCGCCTCGCGGGCGAGCGCTACGGGATCAGCCCGGCCGACATCGCCTACTTCACCCACGGCACCACGGTCGGCGTCAACACGGTGATCCAGCGCAAGGGCCTGCGGCTCGCGCTCCTGACCACCGAGCATTTTCGCGATGTCCTGGAGATCGCCCGCCTCAAGATCCCGGACATGTACAACCTGCTGTCGAAGCGGCCCGCGCCCCTCGTCACCCGCGACCTCGTGTTCGGGGTCGCGGGCCGCCTCGACGCGGAGGGGCACGAGCTCGAGCCCCTCGATCCCGGCAGCGTCGCCCGCGCGGTCGAGGGCGCCCGCAGCGCGGGCGCGGAGGGCATCGTGGTGTCGTTCCTCCACGCCTACCGCAACCCCGCCCACGAGCACGCCGCCAAGGCGCTGGTCGAGCGCCTGGCGCCGGGCCTGCCGGTGTTCTGCTCCAGCGAGACCTGGCCGATCATCCGCGAGTACGAGCGCACCATCACGGCGGCCATCGGCGCCTACGTGCAGCCCCGGGTCTCGCACTACCTCGGCTCGCTCCAGGCCGCGCTCAAGACCATCGGGGTCGCGGCCGAGCCGCGCCTGACGAAGTCGAACGGCGGCGTCATGACGGCCGAGCAGGGCAAGCAGCAATGCGTGCAGATGATCCTGTCGGGCACGGCCTCCGGGGTGATCGGCGCGAGCTACGTCGCCGAGACCTGCGGCATCGCCCGCTGCATGAGCCTCGACATCGGCGGCACCAGCGCCGACGTCGCCATCATCGTCGACGGCAAGCCCCAGTACGGGGTCGGCGAGCAGATCGGCGACTTCCAGATCTACATCCCGTCCGTCTCCGTGAGCTCGATCGGGGAGGGCGGCGGGTCGATCGCCTGGATCGACGGCCAGGGCGTCCTCAAGGTCGGCCCGGAGAGCGCCGGCTCGCGTCCCGGCCCGGCCTGCTACGGCCGCGGCGGCACCCGCGCCACCATCACGGACGCCTTCGCGGCCCTCGGCCTCGTGGGCCTCGCCGAGATCGGCTACGCGGCGGTGACGATCGACCGCGAGCGCGCCCGGGCCGCCGTGGGGGCGCTCGCCGGGCCGCTCGGGCGCACGGTCGAGGAGACCGCCGAGGCGATCATCCGCATCGCCGTGTCGGGGATGTACACCGACGTCAGCGCCCTGGTGTCCCGCTTCGGCATCGACCCGCGGGAATTCTCCTGCCTCGCCTTCGGGGGCGCCGGCCCGATGATGGCCTGCTTCCTGGCGCGGGAGCTCGGGATGCGCGAGGTGGTGGTGCCGCAGACCCCGGGCGTGCTGAGCGCCCTCGGCGGCCTGATCGCGGACCTCAAGAACGACTTCATCAAGACCCTCTACGCCGACCTCGATCCGGCGCTCGCGCCGACGATCCGGGCCGAGCTCGCGGCCCTGGAGGAGAGCGCCGTCGCGTGGCTGCGCCGGGACCAGGGCTACGACGGCCCCTACGAGCTGACCTGCTCGGCGGAGATCCGCTACCGCGGCCAGTCCTTCGAGATCGACACGCCCGTCGACCGCGCGGGCGCGCAGGCCGGGGACGTGGCAGCCATCGCCGAGGCCTTCCACGCCGAGCACGCCCGGGTCTACGGCCACGCCGACCGCCAGGCCGCCGTGCAGATCATCTCGCTGCGCCTCGTGATCAGCGGCAGGACCGCCAAGCCCCGCTTCCCCCGGCACCCGCTCACGCCCGGCGCCGCGCCGGCCGCCGCGTCGGCGCAGGTCTGGCTCGACGGCGCCGCGCGGCGCGTGGCGGTCTACGCCCGGGCCGACCTCCTGCCCGGCCAGACCTTCGCGGGACCCGCCGTCGTCACCCAGGACGACTGCACCACGGTCCTGCCGCCCGGCTTCGCGGCGCGGGTCGACGAGTACGCCAACCTGCGCATCACCCCGGAGGCCGCACGGTGACGCTCGACAGCACGAACCTCCAGGTCCTCGCCAATTACTGCGCGGCCGCGGCCGAGAGCATGGGCTGGACGCTCATGCGCACGGCCCACTCGACCTTCGTCAAGGAGACCGAGGACTTCTCCTGCCAGGTCCTCACGCCCGAGGGCCTGACCGTCGCCTCGCCCAAGACCTTCGGGGCGACCTGGTACACGGGCCTCGATTACGGCGAGGTGATCCCGCTCTTCGACTACCGCGAGGGCGACATCTGCCTGACGAGCGACCCTTACGCCGGGTACGTCGCCACCCACACGCCGGACGTCCACATCTGGAAGCCGGTCTTCCGCGACGGCGAGATCGTCTGCTTCGTCGGCTGCCACATCCACAACACCGACGTCGGCGGCGCCGTGCCGGCGACGCTCTCGCGCAGCCTGACGGAGATCCACCAGGAGGGCCTGCGCATCCCGCCGATGCGCCTCATGCGCGACGGCGTGATGAACGAGGACCTGCTGCGCCTGATCGCCAACAACGTGCGCCTGCCCGAGCAGAACTGGGGCGACCTCAACGCCCAGATCGCCTGCGTCAACGTCGGCGAGCGCAAGATCCACGAGATCATCGACCGCTTCGGCCGGGACGCGTTCCGGTCCGGCCTCGGCGACCTGCTCGACTACGCCGAGAACCAGGCGCGCGCGGTGATCCGCGGGATCCCGGACGGCGCGTACTTCTTCGCCGACTACGCCGACGAGGACCAGGCCGGCGGCTACCCGGTCCGGGTCGCCGTCACCCTGACGATCCACGGCGACACCCTGACGCTCGACTACACGGGCAGCGACCCGCAGCTCGCCTCCTCGCTCAACGTCCCGACCGGCGGCAAGGAGCGGCACGCCCTCGCCATGGTGGGCGTCGTCTACGCCCTCTACAGCCAGGACCGCACCGCCCTGCTCAACGCCGGCTTCGTGCGGCCGGCGCGGGCGATCCTGCCCGAGGGCTCGGTGATGAACGCCGTGATGCCGGCGGCGGTCGGCATGCGCAGCCTGATGTGCAACCTCGCCCAGACGGTCGTCCTCGGGGCCTTCTGCCGCGCCCTGCCGGACCGCATGCCGGCCTCGCCCGGCAGCGGCATGAGCCTGATGAACGTCAAGACCACGACCCGGGCCGGGCGCTCCGTGATGGCGTCGATCGGGCCGGTCGGCGGGGGCGGGGGCGGCAGCCCGCGGGCGGACGGCGCCGAGGGCTGCGGCGCCAACATGTCCTACCTCAAGAACACCCCGGTCGAGATCAACGAGGCCGAGGTGCCGGTGCGGATCCTGCGCTACGGGCTCGTGCCGGATTCCGGCGGCCCGGGGCGCCATCGGGGCGGCACCGCCCTTGAGATGGAGTTCCAGCTCTTCGCGCCGCAATCGATGGTGACGGCGCGCAACCGCGACCGCTCGGTGTTCTCGGCCTGGGGCCTCAGGGGCGGGGGCTCGGGCGCCACCTCGCGCTTCGCCAGGAACCCCGGCACGGCGCACTGCGTCGAGCTCGGCTCGACCGACATCGTCCCGTGCGACCCGGGCGACGTCATCCTGATCCAGGGGCCGGGGGCCGGGGGCTACGGCGACCCGCTGGAGCGGCCGGAGGAGGAGGTGCTCGCCGACGTGCGCCGGGGCTTCGTCTCGGCCGCGCGGGCGCGCTCCGATTACGGCGTCGTCGTGGCCGACGGCCCGACCCTCGACGCGGCCGCGACCGCGCGCCTGCGGGGCGAGATGGCCCGGGGGCGCTCGGCGCCGGAGTTCGGCCACGGGCCGGGGCGCCGGGCCTTCGAGCGGGTCTGGACGCAGGAGCGCTACGACGCGCTGACGCGCATCCTCGCCCTGGTGCCGGTGACCTGGCGCTTCTTCGTCAAGCACCAGCTCTTCGCCGCGCTCAAGGACCGGGAGGCGCCGCTCGGCGGCGGCGCGCCCGACGTCGAGGCCGCCTACGAGGCGCTGCGCGGGCGCTTCGGCGACCTGCCCGGCCTGCCCGGCGCCGGGCCGGGCCGGGCCGCGGCGGCCGAGTAGCCGGGAGGAGGGACCCGCATGACCGATCGCCCCGCCGCCCCGCCCCCCGCCGGCGCCCCGCTGCTGTTCAGCCCCTGGCGCCTGCGCGGGGTCACGTTCCCGAACCGGATCGTGATCGCCCCGATGCAGATGTACAAGGCCGGGCCGGACGGCCTCGCGACGGACTGGCACTTCCAGCACCTCGCCAAGTACGCGGTCGGGGGCGCCGGCACCGTGATGACGGAGGCCCTGATCGTCGATCCGGTCGGGCGCAACACCTACGGCGACCTCGGGATCTGGTCGGACGACCACGTCGCGCCGCTCTCGCGCATCGCCGCCTTCCTGCAGGGGGAGGGCAGCCTCGCGGCGGCCCAGCTCCACCATGCCGGCCCGAAATCCTCGCGCCAGCGGCCCTGGGAGGGGCTCGGCCCCCTCGGCGCCGCGGAGGCGGCCCGGGGCGAGGCGCCCTGGCAGCCCGTCGGCGCCTCGGCCGGCCGCAGCGTCGAGGGCTGGCACCAGCCCCGCGCCATGACGCCGGACGAGATCGCGCGCCTCGTCGAGGATTACGGCCGGGCGGCCGGGCGGGCGGCGCGGGCGGGCTTCGACGTCCTCGACATCCACGCGGCCCACGGCTACCTCATCCACTCCTTCCTCTCCCCGGTGTCGAACACCCGCGAGGACGCCTACGGCGGCGACCGCGCCGGGCGGATGCGCATCCTCCTCGAGATCGCCGAGAGCGTGCGGGCGCACTGGCCCTCCGGCAGGCCGCTCCTCGTGCGGATCTCCTGCGTCGACTGGCGCCGGGACCTCGACGCCCGCACGGACGGCTGGACCATCGAGGACAGCATCGTGCTGGCGCGGGCGCTGGCGGAGCGGGGCGTCGACGTCATCGACTGCTCCTCGGGCGGCATCCGGGCCGAGAACTCGATGATGGACTTCGTCAAGACGCGCACGCGGCTGCGGCGCGGCCACCAGGTGCCCTACGCCGAGGCGATCCGCCGCGAGGCCGGGATCCCCACGATGGCGGTGGGCGTGATCCTCGACGGCCCGCAGGCGGAGGCCATCCTGCGGGCCGGGCAGGCGGACCTCGTCGCCATCGGCCGCGAGGCGCTGACGGACCCGCACTGGGCGCTCCACGCCGCGCAGGCCCTCGGCGCCGATCCCGACTGGCGGCACTGGCCGCCCTCCTACGGCTGGTGGCTCGAGATGCGCGACCGGATCGGCATCTCGGCCTGACGGCCTCACACCTCGGAGAACCGCGATGGACATCCGCCTCGAGGGACGCGTGGTCCTGGTGACGGGGGCCGCCCAGGGCATCGGGCGCGCCATGGCGCGGGCCTTCGCGCAGGCCGGCGCCCGCGTCCACCTCGCCGACCTCGACCGCGAGGGCGTCGCGGCGGCGGGCCGCGACCTCGGCGCGCCGGCCCACGCGGCCGACCTCGCCGACCGGGCCGCCGCCCACGCCCTCGTGGCCGAGGTGCTCGCCCGCGAGGGGCGCCTCGACGTGCTGGCGCTCGCGGCCGGCGGCGTGCGCGGCCAGGTCGGGCGCCCGATCGAGGAGATCACCGAGGAGGCCTGGCGCGCCCTGTTCGAGGCCAACGTCGACGCCGCCTTCTGGATCGCGCAGGCCGCGGGCCCGCACCTGCGGCAGGCGGGCTGGGGCCGGATCGTGGCGATCGCCTCCGGGGCCGGCCTGCGCCCGAGCCTCACCGGCATCCAGGCCTACGCGGCGGCCAAGCACGCCCTCATCGGGGTGGTGCGCCAGCTCTCCTGGGAGCTCGGGCCGCACGGCACCACGGTGAACGGGGTGGCGCCGGGCCTGATCCTGACGAACCCGGCGACCCACGCCCAGTGGGCGGCCTACGGCGAGGCCGGCCAGCAGCGCGTGCTCGAATCCCTGCACACCCGCCGCCTCGGCCGGGCCGAGGACATCGCGGCCGCGGCCCTGTTCCTGGCGAGCGAGCAGGCGGGCTGGATCACCGGGCAGGTGCTGGCGGTCGATGGCGGCCGGCTCTGAGGCGGCCGCACGGCCAGGCACGGGGGAGGGACCGTTGAGCGAGCGCGACGCATACTGGTGGCAGGCGGCCCCCCTGGCCTCGGCCGCGGCGCGGCCCGTGGCGGGGACCTGCGACGTCGTGGTGGTGGGCGCCGGCTACACCGGGCTCAGCGCCGCCCTGACCCTCGCCCGCGCCGGGCGCTCGGTCCAGGTCTTCGACAAGATGCGGCCGGGGGAGGGGGCCTCCACCCGCAACGGCGGCATCACGAGCGGCAACCTGCGCCCGAGCCGGGCCGAGATGGTCCGCCGCTTCGGCGAGGCCCGGGCGGACGCGATCCTGGCGGAATCGAAGGCCGCCCGCGAGGACCTCTACGCCTTCATCGCCCGCGAGGGGCTCGACTGCGACTTCGCCCTCGTGGGCCGCTTCGCCGGGGCGGCGACGCCGGAGGATTACGAGGGCCTCGCGCGCGATGCCGAGCACCTCCACCGCGTCCTCGGCATCGACGCGCACGCCGTCCCGCGGGCCGAGCAGCGCGCCTATATCGGCACCGACTACTACCACGGCGGCAACGTCCGGATGGATATCGGCGGCCTGCACCCCGCCAAGTTCCACGCCGGGATGCTGCGGCTCGCCGAGGCGGCCGGTGCGGTGGTGCACGGCGAGACCGCGGTGCGCGGCGTGCGGCCCGAGGGGAGCGGCTACGAGGTCGCGACGGCGCGGGGCACCGTGCGGGCGGGGCACGTCATCGTGGGCACCAACGGCTACACCGACGCCTCGGACGCCTGGCTGCGCCGGCGCCTGGTGCCGGTGCGCAGCCGCATCATCGCCACGGCGCCGCTCTCGCCGAACCTGATGGGCGCGCTGATGCCGACACGGATGATGTACACGGAGACGCGCAAGCTCCACTACTACTACCGGCCCTCGCCTGACGGCACCCGCATCCTGTTCGGCGGCCGGGACGGGACGGTGGCGGGCGACCCCGACTGGCCGACCGCGAACCTGCGCCGGGCTCTCGCCGACATCTTCCCCGAGCTCGACGGCGGCGCGATCACCCACAGCTGGTACGGCCACGTCGCCATGAACCGCGACATGGTCCCGCGCATCTTCACCCGGCGCGGCCTGCGCTACGCCGCGGGCTATTGCGGCTCCGGCGTCGTCTGGGCGCGCTGGGCCGGCCAGAAGGCCGCCCTCCAGGTCCTGGGCGACCAGGCGGGCGACTCGGCCCTGGCGTTCCGGCCGCCGGGCTACGTGCCGCTCCTCAACGGGCGGGCGTGGTTCATGCCGGGCGTCTTCGCCTGGTACAGCCTCCAGGACCGGCTCGCCGCCCGGCGGGTGGCCCGCCGGCGGGCTTGAGGCGGCGCCCGCCCCGCGCCGGGGAGGTCCCCCGCGGACGCGACGGTCACGGCCGGGCGGGCGCGGCGCGAGGGGGCGGACGGGGCGCCGCCGCGGGAGGTTCATGCGCCATCGCGCGCGGCCGGAGAGCAACGAAGATGGACGCCACCACGACGCCGGAGCCGCTCGGCCCGCGCGACGCCCTCAACACCGCCGCCATGGGGGCGCGGGTCCGAGCGCTGCGCCAGCGCGGCGGCCTCTCGACCGCGGAGCTCGCCATCAAGGCCGGCGTGTCGGCGGGACTCATCAGCCAGATCGAGCGCGGGCTCGGCAACCCGAGTCTGAAGATCCTGGAGCGCCTGCGCGTCGCGCTCGACGTCTCCCTGATGACGCTCATCGAGGGCGCGCCCGCCCCGGGCGCCGAGCCGGGCTTCGTGCGCCGCCGCGCGCGGCGGCCCCACCTCAGCGTCGGCCCGCTCGGGATCGACAAGGCGATCCTGTCCCCGCCCGGCACCGAGGGCCTGCGCTTCATGCTGGTGACCATGCCGCCCGGCTCGCGCATCGACGAGATGATCATGGGCGAGGGGCAGAAGGCCGGGCTCGTCCTGCGCGGCGTCGTCCGCCTCGCCGTCGCCCGGGACGAGAGCGTGCTGGGCGAGGGCGACAGCTTCCAGTTCCGGGCCGACCAGCCGCACGTCCTCTCGAACGACGGCGACCGGCCGGCCGAGTTCGTCTGGATCATGGCGGGGGCCGAGTACGCGACGCCCCCCTGAGGCCGGGCCCTGCTGCGCGACGCCCGCCCGGGGCGGGGTCCTGGTGCGCGACGCCCGCCCGGGGCGGGGTCCTCGTGCGCGACGCCCGCCCGGGGCGGGGTCCCTCGGGCCGGGGCGCGAAGTTCGCCCGGGCGGGCTTCAACTTCGCTCAGGATCCGGCTACTCCTCCGGGATGTTGGGGGGAGGCGAGACCGTGCAGGATCCTCGGGCAGGCCTGGTCCGGGAGGGAGCGAGCGCGACCGCGCACCCGGTCGCGGGCCGCTCCCGCCCCGGGTCCCGGCGGTGACGCCCCGCTCCGCCCGCCCGCTTCCCCGCCCCGACCGCGCCGGGCCGGCGCGCCCCCGCCCAACCCCCCCGAGCACGCGATGACCGGAACCGCTCCGCTGAGCCTCCACGTCCCCGAACCGGCCGTCCGCCCGGGCGGGACCCCGAGCTTCGCCGACCTCGAGATCCCGGAGGCGGGCGCCGTCCGGCGCCCCGCGGTCGACGTCCCGGCCGCCGACATCCGCGACCTCGCCTACACGATCATCCGGGTCCTCGACGGCGAGGGCCGCGCGGTCGGGCCCTGGGCCGGCGCGCTGACCGACGAGGAGCTCCTGGCGGGGCTTCGCGACATGATGAAGCTGCGCGCCTTCGACGCCCGCATGCTCATGGCCCAGCGCCAGGGCAAGACCTCCTTCTACATGCAGCACCTCGGCGAGGAGGCGGTCAGCACCGCCTTCCGGCGCGCCCTCGAGCCCGGCGACATGAACTTCCCGACCTACCGGCAGGCCGGCCTCCTCATCGCGGGCGGCTACCCGATGGTCGACATGATGAGCCAGATCTACTCCAACGAGCAGGATCCGCTCCACGGCCGCCAGCTCCCCGTGATGTACTCCTCGAAGGAGTACGGGTTCTTCTCGATCTCCGGCAACCTCGCGACCCAGTACGTCCAGGCGGTCGGCTGGGCCATGGCCTCGGCGATCCGGAACGACACCCGGATCGCCGCGGGCTGGATCGGCGACGGCTCGACCGCCGAGTCGGACTTCCACGCCGCCCTCGTGTTCGCGTCGACCTACCGGGCCCCCGTCGTCCTCAACATCGTCAACAACCAGTGGGCGATCTCGACCTTCCAGGGCTTCGCCCGGGGCGGCTCCTCCACGTTCGCGGCGCGCGGGCACGGCTTCGGCATCCCGGCGCTGCGGGTCGACGGCAACGACTACCTCGCGGTCCACGCGGTGGCGAAGTGGGCCGTCGAGCGCGCGCGGCGCAACCTCGGGCCCACCCTCGTCGAGTACGTGACCTACCGGGCGGGCGCCCACTCGACCTCGGACGACCCCTCCGCCTACCGGCCCAAGACCGAGTTCGACGCCTGGCCCCTCGGCGACCCGGTGATGCGCCTGAAGGCCCACCTCATCGCCCGGGGCGCCTGGTCGGAGGAGCGCCACCGCCAGGGCGAGGCGGAGATCCTCGACGAGGTCGTGGCGGCCCAGCGCGAGGCGGAGAGCCACGGCACCCTGCACGCCGGCGGCAGGCCCTCGCCGCGCGACATGTTCGAGGGCGTGTTCGCCGAGATGCCGCCGCACCTGCGCCGCCAGCGCCAGCAGGCGGGATACTGACCATGCCGCGCCGCACGATGATCGAGGCCATCCGCGACGGGATGGCCGTGATGATGGAGCGCGACGAGACGGTCGTCGTGTTCGGGGAGGATGTGGGCTACTTCGGCGGCGTCTTCCGCTGCACGCAGGGCCTGCAGCAGCGCTTCGGCAGGAGCCGCTGCTTCGACGCGCCGATCAGCGAGCTCGGCATCGTCGGCGCCGCGGTCGGCATGGCGGCCTACGGGCTGCGCCCCTGCGTCGAGATCCAGTTCGCCGACTACATGTACCCGGCCTACGACCAGATCGTCTCGGAGGCCGCGCGCCTGCGCTACCGCTCGGGCGGCGAGTTCTCGGCGCCCCTCGTGGTGCGCATGCCGACGGGCGGCGGCATCTTCGGCGGCCAGACCCACAGCCAGAGCCCCGAGGCCCTGTTCACCCACGTGGCGGGCCTCAAGACGATCGTGCCCTCGAACCCCTACGACGCCAAGGGGCTGCTGATCGCCGCGATCGAGGACCCGGACCCGGTGATCTTCCTCGAGCCCAAGCGGCTCTACAACGGCCCCTTCGACGGCCACCACGACCGGCCGGTCACGCCCTGGTCCCGGCACGAGGGCGGCGAGGTCCCGGACGGCTACTACACGGTGCCCCTCGGCAAGGCGGCGCTGCGCCGCGAGGGCGCGGCCGTGACGGTGCTGGCCTACGGCACCATCGTGCACGTGGCGGAGGCGGCCGCGGCCGAGACCGGGATCGACGCCGAGATCATCGACCTGCGCACGCTGCTGCCCCTCGACATGGAGGCGATCGAGGCCTCCGTGCGCAAGACCGGCCGCTGCGTCATCGCCCACGAGGCGACCCTGACCTCGGGCTTCGGCGCCGAGCTCGCCGCCCTGGTGCAGGAGGCCTGCTTCTACCACCTCGAGGTGCCGATCGTCCGGGTCGCCGGGTGGGACACGCCCTACCCGCACGCGCAGGAATGGGCCTACTTCCCGGGGCCGGACCGCGTCGGGCGCGCCCTTCTGGCGGCGATGGAGGGCTGAGATGGCGTTCCGCATCGTCAAGCTGCCGGACATCGGCGAGGGCGTGGCCGAGGCCGAGATCGCGGCCTGGCACGTCAAGGTCGGCGACGTCGTGCGCGAGGACCAGCCGCTCGCCGACGTCATGACCGACAAGGCCACGGTGGAGATCCCCTCGCCGGTGAACGGCACCGTCGCGGCGCTCGGCGCCGAGGCCGGGCAGGTCCTGGCGGTGGGCGCCGAGCTCGTCCGCCTGGCCCTCGACGGAGAGGCCGGCGCGGCGCCGGCCGGGCCGGAGCCCGGGATCGCGGTGGCGCCCGAGGTCGCGGCGGCCGAGCGCCGGGAGGCGGGCCTGCCCGTCGCGGCCCTCGAGCCCGCGGCCGACGGCCTCGAGCCCCC
>NZ_QOWC01000017.1 GCF_003574465.1 Methylobacterium crusticola | reverse complement strand
CGCCGCCGCGTGGGCCGCGAGGCGGGCGCGGCTCGCGCGATGGTTGGCGTGGGTGATCGCGATGGCGAGGGCGTCGGCGGCGTCGGCGGTGTCCGGCGCCGCCTTCGGCAGCAGGAAGCGCACCATCGCGCCGACCTGGCTCTTCTCGGCGTGGCCGGCGCCCACCACGGTCTTCTTGACGAGGTTGGCGGCGTACTCCGCCACCGGCAGGTTGGCCAGGGCCGGCACCAGCAGGGCGACCGCGCGGGCGTGGCCGAGCTTCAGGGTCGCCTGCGCGTCCTTGTTGACGAAGGTCTCCTCCACGGCGACCTCGTCGGGCTGCATCCCGGCCACCACCCGGGACAGGCCGTCGTGCAGGGCCCGCAGGCGCAGCGCCAGGTCGTCGTCGCCGTCGGAGGTCACGGTCCCGCAGGCCACGTAGGCGAGGCGGGTGCCGGTCAGCGTGATCAGGCCCCAGCCGGTGCGGCGGAGGCCCGGATCGATGCCGAGGATGCGCACCGGATGGGTCATCGCCTGGATCCTGTCCCTGTCCTGCCGCGGCGGAGCCCGCCCGGGCGCCGGCCGAGGCCCCAGCATGGCCCGATTCCGCGCCGAGGGATATCCGGCCGCCGCCCCGCGAGGCTACGCGCGGACCCTTGACGAACCGTCACGGCCCGGGCGTGGTCGGCCGGTGACAGCCTTCTCCCCGTTCGCCGGCCTGTCCGCCGACCCGCCGGCGGCCGCGCTCCTCCTCGCGGCCGCCCTCGTGGGCGGCCTCGTGCGCGGCTTCACCGGGTTCGGCTTCGCCATGGTGTTCGTGCCCCTGGCGGCCGCCGCCGTAGGCCCGGCCGAAGCGGTCGGGCTGATCTGGGTCGTGGACGCGCCGTTCGCCCTCGGCCTCGGGGCGCTCTCGGCCCGGCGGGCGGCGTGGCGGGAGGTGGTGCCGCTCCTCGTCGGCGCGAGCGCGCTCCTGCCGGCGGGCGTCTGGCTCCTCACCCGCCCCGACCCGGACCTGACGCGGTGGATCACGGCGGCCGCCATCGCGGCCGCGCTCGGCGCCCTGGTCTCGGGCTGGCGCTACCGGGGGGTGCCCTCGCTGGCGCTCTCGCTCGCCACCGGGGGCGCCTCGGGCCTGGCGAGCGGCTTCGCGGCCCTCGGCGGCATGCCGCTCGCCGTGTTCTGGCTCGCCGGCCAGCGCGCCGGGGCGGCGCAGGTGCGCGACAACCTGATGGCCTATTTCGGCCTCTCGACCCTGGTCTCCGGCCTCGTCTTCGCGGCGACCGGCGTCCTCTCCGCGCCCCGCTTCGCCGAGGCGCTGCCGCTGCTCCTGCCCTACGGCCTGGGACTCCTCCTCGGGGCGCGGGGCTTCCGCCACGCCTCCGACGCGCTCTTCCGGCGCGTCGCCTACGCGGTGATCCTGGCGGCGGTCTGCCTCGCGCTGCCGCTCCGCTAGGGGCGGGGCGTCAGGCCCCCGTCTCCCACCAGCCCTTCTCGGCGTGCAGGCCGTGGCCGCCCCGGTAGGGCGCGACCCCGGGGCTCGACCAGCCCGCGACCAGCGCCGGGTCGAGGCGGTAGACCTCGACGCCGAGGGGCCGGCAGACGTCGATCGGGTCGCGGGCGCCGGGTCCCCAGAGCGGCACCGAGAGGTCGCCGCCCGGGCAGGTCGAGAGCGCGCACAGGAGATCGATCTCGGCGAAGAACTCGAGGTGGTCGCCTGCCTGCGCCGGGCAGTCGCGCATGAAGTACATGTCGTCGTGGTTCAGGCCCGTGACCTGGAAGACGTTGAGCACGTCGTGCACGTCGAACTCGGTCAGGCCGAAGGGCAGCACCGACCGCACCAGGTTCGAGTGGCAGTGGAAGTGGAAGTCCTGGCCCGTCAGGAGCTTGTTCACGTAGGGGTCGCAGCGGGTGCCGAGCAGGTCGTGGACGCGGCCGCCATACGCGTCGGTGCCGTAGCCCGCCAAGCTGTCGGCCGTGATCGTCGCGAGCGGGCGCAGGAAGGGCAGGGTCGACCACAGGCGGTCGAAGGTCGTGACGTGGGCGCCCTGGAGCTGGCGCGTGCGCGCCGCCCAGAGCCGCTCGCGCGGGTCGTGGCGGTTCCAGATGTTGAGGTCGCCCACCTGCGGCCCCTCGAGGGCGACGATGCGGAACACGTGGCCGGCCGGCACCTCCCAGGCCCGCCCGGTCCGGATCGGGATGGTGAAGCGCTCGACGAGGGTGCGGCCCCCGGTCTCGCCCGCGATCCGCCCGTAGAACGCCCGGTCGAGGTCGAGCGCCGAGCCCTCGCTCACCTGATAGGCCGCCGGGAAGTCCTTCATGCCGTGCTCCGGGGATGGGGGGCGGATGGTCGGGGCAACCGGCCGGCGGGTCAAGGCGCGCCCGCGCCCCCGCCCGCCTACTCCGCCGCCGTCGCGAGCGGCGCCTCCGGGTTGCGGAAGCGGGCGAGCAGCGCCGCCTCCTCGGCCCTGGCGGCCGCGAGGTTGCGGGCCTTGACGGGCCCGTAGCCGCGGATGGTCTGGGGCAGGTTCGCGAGGCCCACGGCGGCGGCGTGGCGCGCCGGCGTGAGGTCGCGCAGGATCTCGGCGAGCAGCGCCTCGAAGTCGCGCACGAGCCGGCGCTCCTCGCGCCGCTCCCGCGTGTAGCCGAACGGGTCGAGGGCCGTGCCGCGCAGGGCGCGCATCCGGGCGAGCACCGCGAAGGCCCGCATGATCCAGGGCCCGAAGGTCATCTTGCGCGGCCGGCCCGTCGCCGGGTCGGTGCGGGCGAGCAGCGGCGGCGCCAGGTGGAACTCGTAGCGGAGCGGGCCGTCCTCGAAGGTCCGGGCCACCTGCGCCCGGAAGCTGCCGTCGGTGTAGAGGCGCGCGACCTCGTACTCGTCCTTGTAGGCCATGAGCCGGAAGAGCGAGCGGGCGACCGCCTCGGTCAGGGGCGTCGCGCCCGGCGCCACCTGCGCCTCCCGGGCCCGCACCCGCGCCACCGCGTCGGCGTAGCGGGCCGCGTAGGGCGCGTCCTGGTAGGCGGTGAGGAACGCGACCCGCCGGGCGATCACGCCGTCGAGGTCCGGCGCGAGGTCGGGGGCGGGGGGCGTCACCGCCCGCACGGACTCGGGCGCCGCCGCGGCGAGGCGGCCCCACGCGAAGGCCGCGAGGTTCATCGGCACCGCCTCGCGGTTGAGCTCGATGGCCCTGACGAGGGCCTCCCGCGAGAGGGGCACGCGCCCGCGCTGCCAGGCGTAGCCGAGCATGAACATGTTGGCCGCGAGGGCGTTGCCGAGGGCCGCGACCGCGAGGCCGGTGGCGTCGGTGAAGTCGGCGCTCCCGGCGCCGGCGGCTTCCCGGATCGCCCGCTTGATGCGCTCGGCCGGCAGGGAGAAGTCGGGCCGGCGCGTGAACTCGCCCGGCATCACCTCGGCGGTGTTGACCACGAGGTGGGTGCGCCCGCGGGCGACCGCCGCCAGGATCTTGCGGCTGCCGCTGACCACGAGGTCGCAGCCGAGCACGAGGTCGGCCGCCCCGGCGGTGACCCGGATGGCGTGGATGTCCTCCTGGCGGTTGGCGAGCCGGACGTGGCTGTAGACCGCGCCGCCCTTCTGGGCGAGCCCCGCCATGTCGATCATCCCGAGGCCCTTGCCCTCGAGGTGCGCCGCCATGCCGAGGATCGCCCCGATGGTGACGACCCCGGTGCCGCCGACGCCCGTCACGATCAGGTTGTAGGTGCCCTCGATCGCCGGCACGACGGGCTCGGGGAGGCCCTCGTCCGGGGCGGCGGCCGGCGCCGGGGACGCCCCAGCCGCCGGGGCCGCACCGAGCGGCGTCGTGCGGGGCTTGGCGCCGTGCACGGTGACGAAGGACGGGCAGAAGCCCTTCACGCA
The DNA here is from genome assembly GCF_003574465.1 of Methylobacterium crusticola. Classification (GTDB taxonomy): domain Bacteria; phylum Pseudomonadota; class Alphaproteobacteria; order Rhizobiales; family Beijerinckiaceae; genus Methylobacterium; species Methylobacterium crusticola. The sequence continues at coordinate 65,294 of NZ_QOWC01000017.1, read as the reverse complement.
GGAGAAGTCCTTGTTGCAGCTCGACTGGTCGATGCGGCGCTTGCGGCCGAACTCCGTCTCGACCGGTTGCACGGCGACGCAGTTCGACTGCACCGAGCAGTCGCCGCAGCCCTCGCAGACGAGCTCGTTGATGATCACCCGCCGGTCGGGGTCGGGATAGGCGTTGCGCTTGCGCCGCCGCCGCTTCTCGGAGGCGCAGGTCTGGTCGTAGATCAGGACCGAGACGCCCGGGACCGTGGCGAGGTCGCGCTGCACCGCGTCGAGCTCGTCGCGGTGGTGGAGGGTGAGGCCCTCCGGCCAGCGCAGGCCCGCCGGGTACTTGTCCGGCTCGTCCGTGACGAGGGCGATGCGCGCGACGCCCTCGGCGCGCACCTGCGCGGCGATGCGGTCGACGGTGAGGCCGCCCTCGTGGGGCTGGCCGCCGGTCATCGCGACGGCGTCGTTGAACAGGATCTTGTACGTGATGGTGGTGCCGGTATCGACGGCCCAGCGCAGCGCCAGCGAGCCCGAGTGGTTGTAGGTGCCGTCGCCGAGGTTCTGGAAGACGTGCCCGCGCTGCGAGAAGGCCGATTCGCCGATCCAGTTCGCGCCCTCGCCGCCCATCTGGGTGAAGCCGTCGGTGCCCCGCTCCATCCACTGCGCCATGTAGTGGCAGCCGATGCCCGCGTAGGCCCGGGAGCCCTCCGGCACCTGCGTGGAGGTGTTGTGCGGGCAGCCGGCGCAGAAGTGCGGCACCCGGGTGGCGATATCGGCGGTCCGCGCCAGCACCTCCTGCGCCTGGCGCAGGCGCGCGACGCGGCCCGCGAGGTCGTCGTTGCGGTGGTAGGCCAGCAGCCGCTCGCCGAGCGCCACCGCGATGTCGTTGGGATCGAGCGCGCCCTTGACGGGGAAGAGCCAGGCGCCCGCCTCGTCGCGCTTGCCGATGCAGACCGGCTGGTCGGGCGTGCCGTAGAGCTCCTCGCGGAGCTGCACCTCGATGAGCGAGCGCTTCTCCTCCACCACCATGATGAGGTCGAGGCCCTCCGCGAAGGCCGCGAGCTCGCGCCGCGACAGCGGCCACGGGCAGGCCACCTTGTAGAGGCGCAGGCCCATGTCGTTGGCCTTGACCTCGTCGAGCCCGAGATCCTCCAGGGCCTGGCGCACGTCGAGGTAGGACTTGCCCACCGTGATCACGCCGATCTTCGGCCGGCGCCCGCCCGAGAGCACGATGCGGTTGAGGTTGTTGGCCCGCACGAAGGCCAGCATGGCGTCGCGCTTGAAGTCCTGGAGCCGGGCCTCCTGCTCCAGGATGCCGTCCGGCGTGCGGATGTTGAGGCCGCCCGGCGGCATCGCGAAGTCGTCCGGCAGCACGATCCCGACCCGGTCGAGGCGCGCGTCCACGCTCGCGGTCGACTCGATGTTCTCCTTCACGCACTTGAAGGCGACCCAGGTGCCGCAGAAGCGGCTCATGGCGTAGCCGTAGAGCCCGTAATCGATGATCTCCTGCACCCCGGCCGGGTTCAGGATCGGGCTCATCACGTCGACGAAGTGGAACTCGGACTGGTGCGCCACCGTGGAGGATTCGGCGGTGTGGTCGTCGCCCATCAGCGCCAGCACGCCGCCGTGGCGGGAGGTGCCCGCCATGTTGGCGTGCCGGAAGACGTCGCCCGAGCGGTCGACCCCCGGCCCCTTGCCGTACCAGAGGCCGAACACCCCGTCGTGCCGGCCCTCGCCCCGCATCTCGGCCTGCTGCGAGCCCCAGATGGCCGTCGCGGCGAGCTCCTCGTTCAGCCCCGGCCGGAACACGATGTTGGCGCGCTCCAGCACCTTGCCGGCCCGGGCGAGGTTCTGGTCGAGGCCGGCGATCGGCGAGCCGCGGTAGCCCGAGACGAAGCCCGCCGTGTCGAGCCCCGCGGCGCGGTCGCGGGCCTGCTGCATCAGCAGCATCCGGATCACCGCCTGGGTGCCCGTGACGAAGACCTGCTCGCGCGACAGGTCGTACTTGTCGTCGAGCGTGACGGACCTGAGCGACGGCGTGGTCGAGCGTGAGCCCATCCGGTGTTCCTCCAGGCGTTCGCCGCGCGGTCGCGGGCCGGTTCCGCCCGGCCTCGGCGTGACGCGCCAATATGTCAGTAAGGCTGACATTTACGGGACGGCGCGTCAACGCGCCCTGGAGCGGTTCCAAGGCGCGCCGCCGGCCCGGTGCCCGCAAGGGCTCCGGGCGGCCCGCGGGGGGGGCCTTGCGCCCCCGCGGGGCCCCGGGCGGCGGCGCCTCCGCAGGCGTGGCTGTGTGGCGTGGCTGCGGCGTGGTGCGGCCCGGCCGGATCGGCTAAAGCTGCGTTCGGCCGCCGCCCGGGCGGGCCGGGGGAGAGCGGGGCCGTTGGCGCTCGACGACGACATCGCGATCCTGGCCGCGGCGCCGCTGTTCGGTCTGATGACCCGGGATGCCCTCCGGCTGATCTCGTTCGCGGCCGAGCGCCGGCGGCTCGAGCCGGGCGCGGTGCTGTTCACCCGCGGCGACCCGGCCGAGGGCGGCTTCGTGGTGCTCGGCGGCATCGTGGTCCTGGAGCCCCGCCTCCGCGAGGGGCCCCCGGTCGAGGCCGGGCCCTCCGCGCTGATCGGCCGGACCGCGCTGTTCCTCCCCGTGGAGCGGCCGACCACCGCCCGCGCCGGGCCGGCGCCCGCCGAGGTGATGGTGGTCACCCAGGCGGTGGTGCGCCGGGTGCTGGAGGTGTTCCCCGACACGGCCGCGGCGATCCACGACCTCCTGGCGGACGACCTCGCGGCGTTCGCCCGCGACCTCGCCGGCGCGCGCGCGGCGCGCGCGCTCTGAGGGAAGGGGACCCGCGCGCGCGGCGCGCGCCCTCTGAGGAAGGGACGCGCGCGGCGCGTGCCCTCTGAAAAAGCGGGACCCGCGCGGCGCGCGCGCCGCGACGTGACAGCGCCCGGGGGCCTGCGCTAAGGCAGGCCCGACCCACCCGCCCGGAACCGCTCCCATGTCGCACGACGCCCTCGCCCGGACCATCGAAGCCGCCTGGGAGGACCGCGCGGACGTCGGCGCGGACACGGGCGGGCCCGTGCGCGAGGCCGTCGAGGCCGCGCTCGCGCTCCTCGATTCCGGGCAGGCCCGCGTCGCCGAGAAGGCCGGCAACGAGGACTGGCACGTCAACCAGTGGCTCAAGAAGGCGGTGCTGCTGTCCTTCCGCCTGAACGACATGGCGGTGATCCCCGGCGGGCCCGGCGGCGCGCCCTGGTGGGACAAGGTGCCGTCGAAGTTCGAGGGCTGGGACGCCGCGCGCTTCCGGGCCGCCGGCTTCCGGGCGGTGCCGGGGGCGGTGGTGCGCCGCGGCGCCCACATCGCGCCGGGCGCGGTCCTGATGCCGTCCTTCGTCAACCTCGGCGCCCATGTGGGCGAGGGCACCATGGTGGACACCTGGGCCACCATCGGCTCCTGCGCCCAGGTGGGGAAGAACTGCCACATCTCGGGCGGCGCCGGCATCGCGGGGGTGCTCGAGCCGCTCCAGGCCAACCCGGTGATCATCGAGGACAATTGCTTCGTGGGCGCCCGGGCCGAGGTGGCCGAGGGCGTCATCGTCGGGGAGGGCAGCGTCCTGTCGATGGGCGTCTACATCGGCGCCTCGACCAAGATCATCGACCGCGCCACCGGCGAGGTCGCCTACGGCCGCGTGCCGCCCTACTCGGTGGTGGTCTCGGGCACGCAGCCCGGCAAGGCGCTGTCGGACGGCAGCCCCGGCCCCTCGCTCTACTGCGCCGTCATCGTCAAGCGCGTCGATGCCGGCACCCGGGCGAAGACCGCCATCAACGAGCTGCTGCGCGATTGAGGCGGCCGGCGGGCCCGGCGCCCGCGCGGGGCCGGGGCGCGATGGGCCCCGGCGCCGGCGCCTCACACCGCGACGTTGTCGATGAGGCGCGTGCGGCCGAGATAGGCGGCCGCCAGGACCCGGGCCGGGCCCGCCACCCGGTCGAGGGGCGCCAGGGTCTCGGCGTCGCTCACCGTCAGGTACTGCACCGGGCCGAAGCCCGCCGCCGCGAGGCGCGCCCGCCCGGCCGCGAGCGCCGGGGCGGTTCCTGCGCCGCCCCGGACCGCCTCCGCCACCTCGCGCAGGACCGCGTGCATCGCCGGCGCCGCCCGGCGCTCCGCCTCGGCCAGGAAGACGTTGCGCGACGACAGGGCGAGGCCGTCCTCCTCCCGCACCGTCGGCACGCCCTCGATCACGACCGGGACGTCGAGGTCGCGCACCGCGCGCCGGATCACCTGGAGCTGCTGGTAGTCCTTCTCGCCGAACATCGCCCGGTCCGGCAGGCACTGGAGCAGGAGCTTCGTCACCACCGTGGCGACGCCCGCGAAGTGGCCGGGACGGATCGGGCCGCACAGCTCGGCGTCGAGCCCCGCCACCGTCACGGTGGTGGAGAAGCCCGGCGGGTACATGGCCGCCACGTCGGGCAGGTAGGCCGCGTCGGCGCCCGCCTGCGCCAGGAGCGCGATGTCGCGCTCCGTGTCGCGGGGGTAGCGGGAGAAATCCTCGCTCGGCCCGAACTGGGTCGGGTTGACGAAGATGCTGGCGACGACCCGCCGGCAGCTCGCCTGCGCCTGCCGCACCAGGGCGAGGTGCCCGGCGTGCAGCGCCCCCATGGTGGGCACCAGGGCCACGCCCTCGCCTGACGCCCGCCAGGCCCGGACCTGCGCCCGCAGGGCGGCCAGGTCGCCGAGCCGCGCCACCGGAGCGGCGGCGGGGGAGGGGCTGCGAGGGCTCATCGGGGGGGCTCCGGACACGCGGTCGGCGCGACCCTAAGCGGAGTTTCGCCGCCACGCCAACGCTGACGCCCGCTGCCCTCCCCGCCGCGCCCGCGGATCCCCGGGGCGGGGGGCGGACGGTCCCGGGGGACGCCCGGCGCGCCGGCGGCCGGGGCCGGCGCGCCTCAGCTGACCTCGACCTGCACCACCCCGGGCACGGCCCGCAGCGCCCCTGCGACCTGCGGGGTCGCCTGGTAGCGGTCGCGCAGCTTGACCTCGACCTCGCGCTCGCCGCCGTCGAGGATCAGGATCAGCGAGACCTCGCCCTCGCCCCGCATGGTCAGGCGCTGCTGCACGCTGGGCAGCGGGCGCTCGTCGCGCAGGTAGATCCGCATCCCCTTCTGGTGGCGCGAGACCGCCTGCTCGAGGAGCTCGCAGGTCTGGATCCGGGCGCGCACGTCCTCGCCCTCGGCGCTCGCCTGGAGCTGGAGCGCCAGCGCCGTGCCGGGCTCCAGCAGGTCGCGGTAATGCTGCAGGCCTTCCGAGAACACGATCGCCTCGAAGTGCCCGGTCTGGTCCGAGAGGTTGACGATGCCGATCTTGTTGCCGGTCTTGGTGCGGCGCTCGGAGCGGTCGAGCACGGTGGCGGCCACCCGCCCGACCGTGGACGTGCCGGCCCGGACCGAGCGGCAGAACTCGACCCAGGTCTGCACCCGGAGCTTCCTCAGCAGGTCGCCGTACTCGTCGAGGGGGTGGCCCGAGAGGAAGAAGCCGACCGATTCGTACTCCTTCTTCAGGCGGTCCGCCGCCGGCCAGGGGTCGTGGGCCGGGATGCGCAGGGCCACCTCGGCCGCCGCGACGCCCCCGAACATGTCGCCCATGCCGCCGCTCGCGGCCTCGGCCGCGCCCTGGGCCAGCCGCATCATCGGCTCCACCGCCGCGAAGGCCCGGGCCCGGTCCGGCTCGATCGCGTCGAGGGCGCCGGCCGCCACCAGGTTCTCGAGCGTGCGCTTGTTGACGAGGCGCGGGTTCAGCCGGCGGGCGAAGTCGCCGAGGTCGCGGAACGGCCGGTCGCCGCGGGCCTGCACGATCGCCTCGACGGCGGCGCGCCCGACGCCCTTGATGGCCGCGAGCGCGTAGCGGATCGCGCCGTCGTGGACCTCGAAGGTGATGCCCGAGCGGTTCACCGAGGGCGGCTCGACCTTGATGGCGAGGCGCTGCGCGTCCTGGCGCAGCTCCGCGAGCTTGTCGGTGTTGTCGAGGTCGAGGGTCATCGAGGCGGCCAGGAACTCGACCGGGAAGTTCGCCTTCAGGTAGGCGGTCTGGTAGGTGATCAGCGCGTAGGCGGCGGCGTGCGACTTGTTGAAGCCGTAATCGGCGAACTTCGCCAGCAGGTCGAAGATCTCGTCGGCCTTCGGCTTCGTCAGCCCGCGCTCGACCGCCCCCTTCACGAAGCGGTCGCGCTGGGCGTCCATCTCGGCCTTGATCTTCTTGCCCATGGCGCGGCGCAGGAGGTCGGCGTCCCCGAGGGAGTAGCCGGCCAGCACCTTGGCCACCTCCATCACCTGCTCCTGGTAGACGATGATGCCGAAGGTCTCGGCCAGGATCGGCTCCAGCCTGGGGTGGGGGTACCAGGCCGCCTCGTTGCCCGCGTCGCGCCCGAGCTTGCGCTCGCAGTAGACCGGGATGTTGGCCATCGGGCCCGGCCGGTAGAGGGCCACGAGGGCGATGATGTCCTCGAAGCGGTCGGCGCACATCTCGACGAGCGCCTTGCGCATGCCGGCCGATTCCACCTGGAACACCCCGACCGTCTCGCCCTTGCGCAGCCGCTCGTAGGTCAGGGGATCGTCGATCGGCAGGGAGGGCAGGTCGACCGCGATGCCGCGCTGCGCGAGGAGGTCGGTGGCGGCGCGCAGCACCGTGAGGGTCTTGAGGCCGAGGAAGTCGAACTTCACCAGGCCCGCCTGCTCGACCCACTTCATGTTGAACTGGGTCACCCGCATGCCCGTCTTCGGGTCGCGGTAGAGCGGCACCAGCTCCTCGAGGGGCCGGTCGCCGATCACCACGCCCGCCGCGTGGGTCGAGGCGTGCCGGTGCAGGCCCTCGAGCTTCCGGGCGATGCTCATCAGCCGGGCGACGACCGGCTCCTCCTCGATCGCGCTCTGGAGCTTCGGCTCGCCCTCGATCGCCTGGGCGAGCGTCACGGGGTTGGCCGGGTTCTGGGGTACGAGCTTCGTGAGCTTGTCGACCTGGCCGTAGGGCATCTCCAGCACCCGGCCGACGTCGCGCAGCACGCCGCGGGCGAGCAGCGTGCCGAAGGTGATGATCTGGGCCACCTGGGCGTGGCCGTAGCGCTGCTGCACGTACTCGATCACCCGCTCGCGGCCCTCGACGCAGAAGTCGATGTCGAAGTCCGGCATCGAGACGCGCTCGGGGTTGAGGAAGCGCTCGAACAGCAGCCCGAACCGGATCGGGTCGAGGTCGGTGATGAGGAGCGACCACGCCACGAGCGAGCCCGCGCCCGAGCCGCGGCCCGGCCCCACCGGGATGTCGTGCTCCTTGGCCCACTTGATGAAGTCCGAGACGATCAGGAAGTAGCCCGGGAACTTCATCTTGGTGATGACGCCGATCTCGTACTCGAGCCGGTCGCGGTACTCCTTCTCGGTGAGGCCCTCCGCGGGGCCGGATTTCGCCAGCCGGGCGGTCAGCCCCTCCTCGGCCTGCCGGCGCAGCTCCGCGGCCTCGTCGGGCGCGATGGCGGCGGCGACCGCGGTCGTCGCCGCGGCGGCGACGGCGGTCGTCGCCGCGGCGGCCCCGGCGGCGGCCCCGGCGTCCGCCGCCTGGCCCGGGACGCCGAAGCTCGGCAGGATCGGCTTGCGGGTGCGGACCCGGTAGGCGCAGCGCATGGCGATCTCGACCGTGGCCGCGAGGGCGTCCGGCAGGTCGCGGAACAGCGCGGCCATCTCGGCCCGGGTCTTGAAGGCGTGACGCGGCGTCAGGCGCCGGCGCTTGTCGTCCGAGACGAGGCGGCCCTCCGCGATGGCGAGCAGCGCGTCGTGGGCCTCGTAGTCGTCGGGCTTGGCGAAGAACGGCTCGTTGGCGGCGACGAGCGGCAGCCCGTGCCGGTCGGCGAGCCCGATCAGCTCCGCCTCGACCGCCCGCTCGTCCGGCAGGCCGTGGCGCTGGATCTCGACGTAGAGCCGGTCCTCGCCGAACGCCGCCGCCAGGGTCGCGAGGCGCGCCGCCGCCACCTCCGGCCGGCCCGCCCGCAGGGCGGTGTCGAGGGGGCCGCCCAGGCCGCCCGTGAGGGCGATCAGCCCGGGCCCGCAGGCGGCGAGCGCCTCGCACGAGACCCGGGGCGCCTCGCCGAGGGGGCCGTCGAAGTAGGCCCGGCTCGCGAGCCTCAGCAGGTTCCCGTAGCCGGTCTCGTCCTTGGCGAGCAGCACCACGCCCGGCGCGCCCGGCGCCTGCCGGGCGCCGGGCTCGGGCGGGTCGAACACGACCGAGAGCTGCATCCCGGCGATCGGCTGGAGGCCCAGCCCCGCCGCCTTCTCGGAGAATTCGAGCGCCCCGAACAGGTTGTTGGTGTCGGTGAGCGCCAGGGCGGGCTGCCGGTCGGCCGCCGCCGCCTTGGCGAGGTCGCCGATCTTCAAAGCCCCTTCGAGGAGCGAGTACGAGGAGTGGACGTGCAGGTGGACGTAGCCGACCGGCTTCAGGATCTGCAAGGGCGCTTCTCGCTCGACGCGGCGTTGAGCGGCGCAGGATCCCCGGCCGGGGTTGAGGAGTCACGACCCGGCCCGCGTCAGGAGCGGGAAAATTGTCGGGGATTCACCGCGAAATCGCTGGAACCCGCGGCGCGTTGCCGGTTCGCCACGGCGGGCGGCCGCCGTCAGTGCAGGGGCGAGAGCGCGACCGCCCAGAGGGCGACGGCGCCGGTGAGGAGCCCCATCGAGGCGACCTCCGTGACATTGAGCAGGATCTGGCGTACGTTCATGGTCTGTCCCCTTTGCCGACGGGGCATAATTGTTCCTGTTTTGTTCCATGTCAAAGGGGCGGGGCGGGATCCGGGCAACGCGGTAAACGTTCGGTTGCGGTGGGTGGCACGGCGCCTCTCGGTTGCGCCGGACCCGCGCTGGGGCCTGCATGGCGCGGTTGCGCGGGAGCCGCGTTGCGGGCCGGTCGCCCGCGACCTATTTAAGCGCGACCGTATCGGCGGACCGGCGCGCCCCTCCGCCGGGGTTTCCCCTAAGTCAAGACGAGGTAGCGCATGGCGCGCGACGTGTCCGACGCGACCCCGCTCACCGGGCGGGCCGAGCTGATCGAGTGGTTCGCGGCCGGCGAGAAGCCGCCGGAGGCCTTCGCCATCGGCACCGAGCACGAGAAGGTGCCGTTCTACCGCGCCGACCTGGCGCCGGTGCCCTACGAGGGCGAGGGCGGCATCCGGGCGCTCCTCGACCGCGTGCAGGCCGCCACCGGCTGGGAGACGATCGAGGATGCCGGCCGGGTGATCGGGCTCGCGGCCCGCGAGGGCGGCGGGGCGATCTCCCTCGAGCCCGGCGGCCAGTTCGAGCTCTCGGGAGCCCCGCTGCCCGACGTGCACGCGACCGCCCACGAGCTCAGCCTCCACCTCGACGCCGTGCGGACGGCGGCCGATCCCCTGGGCATCGGCTTCCTCACCCTCGGCATGAGCCCCAAATGGACCTGCGGGCAGACGCCCGTCATGCCCAAGAGCCGCTACCGCATCATGAAGGGCTACATGCCCAAGGTCGGCACCCTCGGCCTCGACATGATGCTGCGCACCGCCACCGTGCAGGTGAACCTCGACTTCTCCTCCGAGGCCGACATGGTGACGAAGCTGCGGGTCGGGCTGGCGCTCCAGCCCGTCGCGACCGCGCTCTTCGCCAACTCGCCCTTCACGGACGGCAGGCCCAACGGCTTCCTGTCCCGGCGCTCGGAGATCTGGCGCCACACCGACGCCGACCGCACCGGCATGCTGGCCTTCGCGTTCGAGCCGGGCTTCGGCTACGAGGCCTACGCCGACTGGCTCCTCGGCGTGCCGATGTACTTCGTGAAGCGGGGCGAGACCTACCACGACGTCAGCGGCGCCGCCTTCGGCGACCTGATGGCCGGGCGCCTCGCGGCCCTGCCGGGCGAGCGCGCCACCGTCTCGGACTGGGCCAACCACGCCTCCACGGCCTTCCCGGAGGTCCGCCTCAAGCGCTTCCTGGAGATGCGCGGCGCCGATGTCGGCGACGCCAACATGATCGCCGCCCAGGCCGCCTTCTGGGTCGGGCTGCTCTACGAGCCCGCCGCCCTGGCGGCCGCCTGGGAGCTCGTGCGGGGCTGGAGCGCCCCGGAGCGCGAGGCGATGCGGGCCGAGGCGCCGCGCCTCGGGCTCGCCGCGCCGGCCGCCGGCCGGCGCCTGCGGGAGGTCGCCCGCGACGCGCTCGCGATCGCCGAGGCCGGGCTCAAGGCCCGGGCGCGCCGCGACCCCCAGGGCCGCGACGAGACGCTCCACCTCGCGCCGCTCCAGGCCGTCGCGGCGGGCCGGACCCGGGCCGAGGACCTCCTGGCGCTCTACGAGGGGCCGTGGAACGGGTCCGTCGACCCGGTCTTCGCCGCCTGCACCTTCTGAAGGCCCGGGCGTCCGCGGGCCGCTCCGCCCTCGCCCCGTCCGCGCCGGCGGCGCGGTCCGCCGGGCCGGCGGCGTGCGCCACCGCACGGTGCGGCGGACCGCGCAAGCTTAGGCATCGTGCGGGCCGGCCGCAGCCGCGGGACGGCCGGGCGCGCATCCCTGACGGACGGGAAGGAGCGCGCCGAATCAGGGAACAGGGGCCGGCTCTTGGCCGTTCTCCTGACCAACGGGGCCTTTTCTTCACCTGGAGATTCCACGCATGTCGCGCTTCACCACCCTCACGCTCGCCGGTGCCGCCGCCGTCGCCCTGACCGCCGGCAGCCTCGGCGCCCAGGCCGCGCCGCTCCCGGCGGCGACGTCCGCCTCCGTCGCCGGCACCGCCGCGACCGTCGATCAGGTGCGCTGGCGCGGTGGCGGCTACTACGGCGGCTACCGCGGCGGCTACGGCTACCGCGGCTACGGCTACCGCCGCGGCATCGGCGCCGGCGGTGCCCTGGCGGCCGGCGCGGCCCTCGGCATCATCGGCGGCGCCATCGCGGCGAGCTCCGCGCCCGCCTACGGCTACGGCTACCCGGCCTACGGCTACGGCTATCCCGCCTACGGCTACGCGCCGGTCGGCGGCTACGGCTACGGCTACCCCGCCTACGGCTACTACGGCTACTGATCCGCAGCGCCCAAGGGCGTCGGCCCGGCGCGGTTGAGCCCGCGCCGGGCCTTTTTCGTGCGCGTCCCGTGTGCTCAACTCGGCGCCGCGCGGCAGCGGGGCCGGCACGGGGGATTCATGGCGGCACGCCGATCCGAGCTCGACCTGCGCGGGCTGAAATGCCCCCTGCCGGTGCTGCGCACCCGCAAGGCGCTCCGGGGCCTCGGCCCCGGCGAGGAGCTGTCGGTCCGCTGCACCGACCCCCTGGCCGCCATCGACATCCCGCACCTCCTGCGCGAGACCGGCGACCTCCTCGACGGCCTCGAGGAGCGGGACGGCGTCCTCACCTTCGAGATCCGCCGCGCCGACAAGCCCCGGCCCGACCGGGCCGCCGGGGGATCGACCGAGCCGCGAGGGGATCGATGACACGCTCACCGAAGGCAGGATCCCGGCGCCGCGGGCAGAGGGCCCGGCCGTGACCGGATCCGGCAGGCCGCTGATCCGCGGCACGCGCATCGTCCACGAGGGCTGGGCCCGCTTCCTCGTCGCCGAGATCCGCATGCCGGACGGGTCCGCCGCGACCCGCGAGATCGAGGATCACGGGCGCGCCGTCGCGGTGCTGCCCTACGATCCCGGCCGCCGCGTCGCCCTGCTGGTGCGTCAGTTCCGCGCCCCGGCCTGCTTTGCGGACGGCACGGAGGCGGTGCTGGAGGTTCCGGCGGGGCTCCTCGACGAGGACGACCCGGCGGTCTGCGCCCGCCGCGAGGCCTTCGAGGAAGTGGGACTCCGCCTCCCGGTCCTCGATCACGTCGGCCAGGCCTGGTCGATGCCCGGCCTCTCCACCGAGCGGATGGACCTCTACCTCGCCCCCTACGGCGCGGACGACCGCACCGCCGCGGGCGGCGGCCTGGCGGACGAGCACGAGCACCTGGAGGTCGTCGAACTGCCCCTCGCCGACCTCGCCGCCATGGCGGACCGGGGCGCGCTGCGGGACATGAAATCGCTCTGCCTCGTCCAGACCCTGCGCCTGCGCCGTCCGGAGCTGTTCGCCGCGGACGGCCCGGCAGGTGCGGATGCGGGCGCGCTGGGATAGCATCAACGCGCGGCAACGCGTCCGTGCACGAGGCCCCGCCTTCACGCTTTCGTGACCGGGGCTGGTGCGGCGTTCAGCATCTGTTAACTTTGGGCGGTTCCGATAGCCTCCGTCGCAGGGGCCTCGACAGGAGACGCCGATGTTCAGCATTGGACCCTTCCACCGCTCGGCCGGCCAGCCCGCCGGCATCTACGCGTCGCTCCTCCCCCTCGAGCCGGAGCCGCTCGACCTGAGGCCCGCGACCCCGCGCGGCTCCCAGCCCATCCCCGCGGCGCCCGGCCTGGGCCGCCACGCCGTCTCGATGGCCCTGCTCCTCGGCCTCACCCTGGCGGTGCAGTCGGCGGTCGGCTGGTGGACCCTGCCCGGCAAGGCGCCCGCCCTCGCGCCCTCCGCCCAGGGACCGGTCGAGCGCGCCCCGTCCTGAGCGCCGGCGCGACCCGCCGCAGGGGTGCGCGCGGGGACGCGGCGTCTCGCGCCGTAGACGCGGCGGCCGGCCCCGTTCGTAGCGGCCGCGTCGTCTGAGCGAACCCGGCGGCGGGCGCCGCGATGGCCCGGCCGCACCGGATCGTGTCGAGAAGCCGGCGACATCGCGGCAGGCCCCTTGCGGAACGGCCACGATTCGTTAACCTGTGGGTCAACACCAAACAATTCGACGTTGATTCGCGCAGGGAGCCCAGCGCATGTCCGATGCCATTCGGGTAAGGCCGACTCATGACGGCACCTACACGGTCTATCGCGGCACACGGGTGATCGTCAGCGGGCTCACCCGCGCCCAGGCCGAGACCGTCGAGGCCTCGATGATCGAGCGCGAACGCAAGGCCGCGCATCCCGTTCACTGAGCATCCGGCGCTCGCACGCGGAATCGCGGCGAAGCGAAGTCTTCAGGCGCCCGTGGGGCGCCTTTTTCCGGCGCCGGACCGTCCGTGACCTCGGTCGCGCCGGATCGCCGATTGGGGCGGCCCGGTCCCGCCGCCGGGATACGCCTGCCGTACCCGCCGGCTCGTCTCGCGGCCGGGTAGTTCAGGACTTGGCCGCACTGGGGGCGACGGGCTCGCGCCGGCCGCGTCGGAGCTGGGCCTCGCAACCCGCCTGCCTGAGCATCCGCGCGGAAGTCCGCGGGCGCATCGCCCCGGGCCCGGTCGGGGAATGGCCGCCGCGGCGCGTTCGAGGCGCCGACCCGGCGTCGCGTCCGCGAGCGTTCGGGCGCGCACGCCGTCACATGCTCTCCTCGATCGCCTGCCTGGCCGCCCGGATGCCCGGCTCGTCGCGTCGGTACATCGTCCACCCCTCGAGGCGCTTAGGCCGGACCGGGCCGGTCCCGGTCAGCACCAGCCCGTGCTCGCCCGGCGTCGGCGCGCCGACGCCGGGCGCCTCCGCGATGGGGGCGCCGCACACCCCGTCCTCGACGCGGTCGCCGTCCACCTGCTCGCGGCGATGCGCCCGGGTCGCTGAGCCGGTCCAGGATCGGGCGGCGCCGCTCGTCGCCGAGGGCGCACGGGAGGGCCGCGAGGGTCATTTTGCGGCTTTGCCGAACGGCTCACCCGTGTCAGCGCTCCCGCACCAGACGCGGGAGAGCACGCCCATGGACCAAGCCACCTCATCCGGCCCGGCGGGCGGGGCCGCGCCGATCACCCGCGAGCGGATCGCCGCGACCGAGCGGACGATCCGGCCCTACATCCGGCGCACGCCGGTGCTCGCGGCGGACGGCGGCGAGTTCGGCCTCGCGCCCGGCCCGCTGCTGTTCAAGCTCGAGCTTTTCCAGCATTCCGGCTCGTTCAAGGCCCGGGGCGCCTTCGCCAACCTGCTCCTGCGGGACGTGCCGGCCGCCGGGGTGGTCGCGGCCTCGGGCGGCAACCACGGCGCCGCCGTCGCGCTGGCGGCCCACCGGCTCGGCGTGCCGGCGACGATCTTCCTGCCGAGCATCACCTCGCCGGCCAAGGCCGACCGCATCCGGGAGTACGGCGCCACCCTGGTGGTCGGAGGCGAGCGCTACGCCGATGCCCTGGCGGCCAGCGAGGCGCACGTCGCCCGGACGGGCGCCGCGCCGGTCCACGCCTTCGACCAGCCCGAGACGCTCCTGGGCCAGGGGACCCTCGCCCGGGAGCTGGAGGCCGACGCCCCCGACATCGACACGCTCCTCGTCGCGGTCGGCGGCGGCGGGCTGATCGGCGGCGTCGCGGCGTGGTACGCCGGCGCGGTGCGGGTGGTCGCCGTCGAGCCGGAGGGGGCCCCGACCCTGCACGCCGCCCTCGCGGCCGGCCGGCCGGTGGACGCGCCCGCGGGCGGGCTCGCGGCGGACAGCCTGGCTCCGCGGCGGATCGGCGCGCTGGCCTTCCCGCTCGCCCGCGCCCACGTGGCGCCGGAGGTGGTGCTCGTGAGCGACGACGACATCCTGCGGGCGCAGGCCGCCCTGTGGTCGGTCCTGCGCGTCGTGGCGGAGCCCGGCGGGGCCGCGGCCTTCGCGGCGCTCCTGTCGGGCCGCTACCGGCCCGCGCCGGGCGAGCGCGTCGCCGTGCTGGTCTGCGGCGGCAACACCACGGCGGTCCGCTTCGGGCAGCAGCCGTGAGGGCGGACCGTCGCGCCCGGGGGCGGCCGCCCGCGGGCCGGGCCGCGGCCGGGCGCCGTCAGGGCCCGCCGCCGTCGAAGGCGAGGGCGGCCGCGAGGTCCAGCAGGATCTCGTCCCCGCCCGGCGCGGCCGCGAGGGAGAGGCCGAGCGGGCAGCCGTCGAGGGTCGCGGCCGGCAGGGAGACTTGCGGCAGGCCGGCATGGCCGGCGGGGCAGAGGATCTCGAGGGCCCGGGCCCGGAAGGCGTCGAGCTCCGCCTCGGGCGTCGCGAGGCGCGGCGCGATGCCGGGCGCCGTCGGCAGGACCAGGACCGCGTCCGCGACGAGGTCCCGCATCCGGGTGCGGATCGCGCCGCGCAGGCGCCGCGCCGCCTCGACCTCGGCGGGATCGAGCCGCGCGGCCGCCGCGAAGCGCTCGCGCACGCCCGGGCCGAAGGCGGGCCGCGCGGCCTCGACCCAGGGCCCGTGCGCCGCCCAGGCCTCCGCCGACTGGATCAGCCGGAAGGCGTTGCGCCACGCGGCCAGCGCCTCGCCGGCGACCTCGACCTCCTCCACGGCCGGGAACGCCGCCGCCACCCGGTCGAGGGCCGGGCGCAGGGCCGCGGCGACCTCCGGCCCCGCGCGGCCGAACAGGTCCCGGGCGACGAGGAGCCGTCCGGGCCGCGTCCCCGGCCGGCGGGCGGGCAGCAGGACCGCGCCGACCCGGGCGAAGAGCGCGGCGTCGCGGGTGAACCAGCCGAGGGTGTCGAAGCTCGGCGCCAGCGGCACGGCGCCCGCGAGGGGGATGCGGCCGTGGGTCGTGCGGATGCCGTGCAGGCCGCAATAGGAGGCGGGCAGGCGGACCGACCCGCCCGTGTCCGAGCCGATCGCGAAGTCGACGAGCCCCGCCGCGGTGGCGGCCGCCGAGCCCGAGGAGGAGCCGCCCGGGATGCGGCCCGGCGCCCGGACGTTGACGGGCGTCCCGTAGCGGGCGTTCTCGCCGTTGAGGCTCCAGGCGAGCTCGTCCGTGTGGGTCTTGCCGACGAGGCGCGCGCCGGCCGCGAACAGCGGCTCGATCGCCGGCGCGGTCCGGTCGGGGACCGGGTGCGTCGCGAGCCATTCGGGCGAGCCCGCGCCGGTCGGGACGCCGGCGAGGTCGAAGAAGTCCTTGAGCCCGAAGGTGAGCCCGGCGAGCGGCCCGTCGTCCCGGCCCCGCCGCTCGACGCGGCCGTGGGCCACGAAGGCCCCGATGTCGTCCGGGCGGCTCATCGGGGATCGTGCAGGCGGGGGGCGGGGCGGGTGAAGGTGCGGGTGCCGCCCTTGAGCCCGAAGAGCGGCTGGGCGAGCTCCGCGACCGCGTCGGCGGGGGTCTCGCAGTCGAGCACGACAACGTCGGCCGGGTTGCCCGGCACGATGCCGTAATCGTCGAGGTTGAGGAGCCGGGCCGAGCGCGTCGTCACCATGGCGAGGCAGTCGGTCATCCCGGCCGGCGTGCCGACCTGGGCGATGTTGGCGTAGAGGTTGGCCATCCGCACGAGCGAGCAGTCGCCGAAGGGCGTGAACGGGTTCAGCACGTTGTTCGTCGAGAGCGAGCAGTTGACGCCGAGGGCCAGGAAGCGGTGGGCCGGCGTCACGCCGCGGGGCACGTCCCGGTCGTGGTCGCGCCCGGTGAGGAAGAGGTCGGTGGCGGGCAGGACCGTGACGGCGACCCCGGAGGCGGCGAGCCGGCCCGCGATCTCGCCGAACCGCTCCGGGGACACCGAGGAGAACTTCGTGACGTGGCCGACCGCGACGCGGCCGCCCCAGCCGGTGGCGTCCGTCAGGCGGCAGACCTCCTCGACGTCGAGATGCGCGGGGTCGAGCCCGAAATCGAGGTGGAAGTCGATGTCGACGTCGTAGCGCTTCGCGAGCGCGAAGATGCGGGCGATCTGCCCGTGGGAATCCGCGTCCATGTAGGGAGCGCCCCCGACCACGTCGGCCCCGCCCTCGAGGGCCGCCACCAGGACGTCCTCGCAGCCGGGATCGTCGAGCAGGCCCTCCTGGGGGAAGACGCAGATCTCGATCCCGACCGCCCAGGCGTAATCCCGCTTGAGGCGCGTCAGGGCGCGCAGGCTCGTGAGGCCGATCCGCGGGTCGACCTCCACGTGGGTGCGCATCCGCATCGTGCCCTGCCCGATCGCCTTGCGCAGCGTGCGCTCGGCGCGCGCGTAGACGTCCTCCTCGGTGAAGCTGCGCTTGGCCTGCGCGACCGCCGCCACGGCCTCGTCGAGCGTGCCCTCGCGGCAGGTGCAGCGCCCGAGCAGGCAGGACTTGTCGAGATGGACGTGGGTCTCGACGAAGCCCGGGACGGCGAGGCGGCCGCCGAGGTCCTCGACGGGGCCGTCCGCCGGGAGGGCGGGCGCGACCGCGGCGATGCGGCCGTCCCGGATGCCGATGTCGGTCGGCTCCGGGCGCCCGTCGAGGCGCGCGTCACGCAGGATGAGGTCGAAGGACACGGGGCTCTGCCTCATGCGGCTGGAGGGGCGGGGAGGGGTGGCCGAGATAGGCCGCGACGAGGGCGCCGTCGCCGCGCAGGGCCTGCGCGTCGCCCGCGCGGACGACGCGACCGGTCTCGAGCAGGATGCCGCGGTCGGCGATGCCGAGCGCGAGGTCCGCCATCTGGTCGACGACGAGGATCGTGACGCCCTCGTCCCGCAGGTCGGCCAGGATCGCGAACAGCTCCGAGGCGGTGCCGGGCGCGAGGCCGAGCGAGGGCTCGTCGAGGAGCAGCACGCGCGGGTCGGCCATCAGCCCGCGGGCCAGCGCCATCATCTGCTGCTCGCCGCCCGACAGGAGGCCGGCGGGGCTGTCGAGGCGGCGCGCGAGGCGCGGGAAGCGGGCGACGGCCCGCGCGAGTTCGGCCTCGACGTCGACGCCGAGGCCGCGCCGCCGCCAGGCGCCGAGGCGGATGTTGTCCCGGGCCGTCAGCGCCGGGAAGACCTGGCGGCCCTCCGGCACGAGGGCGAGGCCGCGCGCCGCGACCCTGTGGGCCGGCTCGCGCGCGACGTCGGCGCCCGCCAGGAGGACGCGCCCGCCGATGGGGCGCAGGAGCCCCGACAGCGCCCGCATCAGGGTCGACTTGCCGGCGCCGTTCGCGCCGAGGAGCGCCACGCACTCGCCGGCCCCGACCGCGACGTCGACTCCCTCGAGCACCGGGGCGGCGCCGTAGCCCGCCGTGACGCCCTGCGCGGCGAGGACCGGGGCGGCGTCCGCGGGCCGCGCCGCCCGGGCCCGCCCCGCCCCGCCGTCGCCCGTCCCCAGGTAGGCCGCGACGACCCGGGGATCCCGGGCCACGGCCGCGGGCGCGCCCGCGGCGAGCACCTGCCCGGCATCGAGCACGACGACGTGGTCCGACACGCCCATGACGAGCGCCATGTCGTGCTCGACCAGCACCACGGCGATCCCGGCCGCGGCGATCGTCCGCACCACCTGCGCGAGCGCGTCCTTCTCGGCCCGCATCAGCCCGGCGGCCGGCTCGTCGAGGACGAGGACGTGCGGGCGCGTCGCGAGGGCCCGGGCGATCTCGACGAGCCGGCGGTCGACGTGCGGGAGGTCGGCCGCCGGCGCGTCGGGCCGGCCGGCGTAGCCCACGCCCGCGAGGAGCGCGTCCGCGACGCGGGCGGGCCCGGCCGTCCCGGGCGGCAGCGCGAGGCGGACGTTGTCCCGCGCGCTCATCGAGGCGAAGAGCTGCGTCGTCTGGTAGGTCCGGGCGATGCCGGCGCGGGCGACGGCCGCCGCCGGGCGGCCCGCGAGGTCGAGGGCGCCCAGCCTGACCCGCCCGCGATCCGGGCGGTAGAAGCCGCAGACGATGTTCAGGATTGTGGTCTTCCCGGCCCCGTTCGGCCCGATCAGGCTCGTGACCCGGCCCGGCGCGGCCGTGAAGCCGACGTCGCGGGCCGCCGTCACGCCGCCGAAGGCGATGCCGAGCCCCTCGACGGCGAGGGTTGGCCGGGCGCCCGTCCCGAGGAAGCCCGCGAGGTCGAGGGGGGCCGGGCGGAGCGCCGGCCCGGCGCGCCGCGGGCGCAGGGCCGCGACGGCGCCGACGAGGCCGTTCGGCGCGACCCGGAGCACGACGAGGAGGAGGCTGCCGAAGAACAGCAGCCGGTACTCGGCGAGGCCCGACAGGAGCTCCGGCAGGACGCCCACGAGGGCGGCCCCGAGGAGCGGCCCGAGGACGGTGCCGGCGCCCCCGACCACGACCGCGAGCAGGAACAGGATCGACTGCGAGAGCGGGAAGGTGCCCGGGCTCACGAACATCAGGAGCGGCGCGAACAGCGCGCCCGCGAGCCCCGCCGCGCCGGCCGAGAGCGCGAACGCCACGGCGCGGACCGGCACCACCCGGATGCCGATCGACTGCGCGGCGTCCTCGGCGTCCCGCAGCGCCACCATGGCGCGGCCGAGCCGCGCGTGCTTCAGGGCCGTGAAGCCGACGAGCGCGAGGGCCGCGAGGGCGGCCGAGAGCCAGGTCATCTCGCGCTCGGAGAGCGGGACGGCGCCGAGCGTCGGCGGCAGGATGCCCATCAGCCCGTTGGCGCCCCCGGTGAGCGCCTTCCACTCGACGAGCCCGTGCTCGACGATGAGCGCGAAGGCGATCGTGACCATCGCCAGGTACGGCCCCCGGGCGCGCAGGGCCGGGACCGCCAGCAGGATGCCGGCGCCGGCCGCCACGAGCCCGGCGAAGGGCCAGGCGAGCCAGAAGCTCCAGCCCGCGAGCACCGGGATCGCCGCCGCGTAGGCGCCGATCGCGTAGAACGCGACCTGGCCGAGGGAGACGAGGCCCGCCAGGCCGAGCAGCACGTTGAGGCCGTAGCCGACGACCGCCGTCAGGAGGACGATGGCGGCCACGAACAGCGTGTAGCCGTCGGCCGCGCAGGCGCCGGCCGTGGCGGCGGCGATCGCCGCGAGCCCGATTGCCGCCTGGGCGAGGTCGGAGCGCAGCGCCATGCCCTCAGACCTTGCGCGGGCCGGCCGCGCCGAAGAGCCCGTTCGGGCGCAGCGCGAGCGACCCGATCACGGCCGCGAAGACGACGATCTGGGTCCAGGACGAGCCGACGAGGGCCGTCGCCAGCGCCTCGACGACCCCGTAGGCGAGGCCCGCCGCGACGACGCCGGGCGCCGACCCGATCCCGCCCACGATCGCGACCGCGAAGGCCTTGATGCCGAACAGCGTCCCCATCTCGGCCGTGACGCTCGAGAGCGGCGCGATGAGCAGGCCCGCGATCCCGGCGAGCAGGGTCGAGCCCGCGTAGGAGAGCGCCACCGCCCGGCCGACGTCGATGCCCATCAGGCGGGCGGCGGTCGGGTTCTGCACGACCGCGAGGAGGGCCCGGCCGTGGGCGGTGCGCCGCGACAGGAGGTGGAGCGCGGCCGCGACGGCGATCCCGACGACCGGGATGACGAGCTGGAGCGGGTAGAGCCCGAGGCCCAGGATCTCGACCGGGCGCTCGGCGAGCCGCGAGGGCAGGGCGCGCGGCTCCTTGCCGAAGGCGAACATGGCGGCGTTGTCGAGGACGAGGCCGCCCGCCACCGTCGCCATCAGCCAGGCCTCGGAGCCCCGCCGCACGAACGGCCGCACGAGGACGCGCTCGACGAGGAGCCCGAAGGCGGCGCAGAGCGCGAGCGCGGCCGCGACCGCGAGGGGCATCGGCCAGCCCTCGCGCACCCCGAGCACGTAGCCGAGCACCGCGCCGAGCATCATCGCGCTGCCTTGCGCGAAGTTCACGGTCCGGGAGACCGCGAAGGTGACGTGGTAGCCGAGGGCCACGAGCCCGTACATCGCGCCTTGGGCGAGGCCCGAGACGAGCGCGGAGAGGACGAGCATCGCGGCTCATCCCTCAATCGGTCAGCGGCACGATCTCGGGACCCGAGAAGCGGGTGAAGATGTAGTCCTCCCGCGACAGGGCATCGTGGTTGCCCGGGGAGAACGGCCGGGCGTAGGTCTTGATGAGGCCCTGGTAGGGCCCGATCTCGTAGAAGGCCGCCCGCACGGCGGGCCCCTCGGTCGAGCCCGCCCGGGCGATGGCGAGGGCCGCGAGGTGCATGGCGTCGTAGGCGTTGGCGATGCCGACCGCCGGGGTCACGTCGGAGAGGGTCCTGATCTCCGGGTAGCGTGCCTTGAGGGCGGCGAGCACCGCCTCGCCCTTCGGCGAGAGCCGGCCCGAGAACGAGTAGGTCTGCACCATGTCGACCGTCTCGGCGCGGGGACCGCCGAGCTCGGTGAAGCGGCCGCCGGCCGGGCCCCAGTGCGACACGACCGGGACGGGCCAGCCCATCCGGTCGAGGGACCGCACCACCTGGGCGGCGGGCTGGACGTTGGCGACGAGGAACAGGGCGTCCGCGCCGCCCTCCCGCAGGCGCGCGAGCTGCGGCACCATGTCGATGTCGTCGTTGCCGAACTTCTCGATGCCGGCCGCCGGCAGGCCCGCCGCCGCGAGCGCCTTCTTCAGGCCGGCCTCGTTCGACTCGCCCCAGGGGTTGTTGATCAGCATCAGGCCGGGCTTGCGGGCGCCCTTGCGCGCCGCCTGCGCCACCAGGGCCTCGTCCACGAGCTCGTCCACCGCGGAGACGCGGAAGACGTAGTTCTCCGCCGCGCCGTTGCGGGTGATCGGGGTGCCGGCCGCCCACACGCCCATGAAGGGCGCCTTGGCGCCGTTGGCGAACGGCACGATCGCCATCGAGACCGGCGTGTCGATGCCCCCGAACACGACCGCCACCTTCTCGCGCTGCACGAGCTCGCGGGCGGCGACGAGGCCCTTGGCGGGGTTCGACTCGTCGTCGCGCCGCACGAGCTCGATCCTGCGGCCGAGCACGCCGCCGCCGGCGTTGATCTCGTCGATGGCGACCTGGAGCCCGCGGGTGATCGCCTCGCCGGACTTCGCGGATTGCCCGGAGAGCGCCGCCACGAGCCCGACCTTGACCGGGTCCTGCGCGGCGGCCGGCACCGCCGCGGCCCCGAGGGCGAGGGCGACGAGCAGGGCCCGGCGGTGAAGGACGGGGCGACGGTCCATGGGCGCTCTCCTGTGCGCCCCGACGCCGGCAAGCCGCGTGCCAGCCGCGGGCGCTCCGTCCGGCCGCCGGCGCGCCGGCCGGCGCTGCCTAAATCGAGTACATTTGCCTGGTGCAATTGTATCCAGTTTGGGCAGGTGATCAGGAATCCGCCCGGGCGTAGCGGCGCAGGATGTCCCCCGGCTCCTCGGCGCCGCCGGCCTTGCCGCCGTCGAGCCCGCGCAGGAGCACCGATTCGAGGTGGGTCGTCATCAGGGCCTCGGCGGCGGCCGCGTCGCTCGCCCGCAGGGCCTCTATCAGGTCGAGATGCTCTTGCAGGTTGCAGCTGTCCCAGCGCGGGCGGCCGTAGAGGCGCAGCACGAGGGCGCTGCGCCAGACGAGCTGCGCCAGGAGGCGCGACAGGACGAGGCTGCCGGTCATCTCGCCGAGGACGACGTGGAACTCGGCCGCGAGCCGGATGTACTCGGGGCGGCCGTGATGGTGGGCGTGGTGCTCGTGCTCGACCATGCGGGCGAGGGTGGCGAGCTGGTCCTCCTCCAGGCGCCCGGTCAGCCGGCGGACGACGACCCGCTCGAGGTCGATCCGGACCGCGAAGAGGTCCCGCCCCTCCGCCAGGGTCGGCCGGCTCACGGCGGCCCCCCGGCGGGGCCGGAACTCGACCAGCTCCTCGGCGGCGAGGAGTTCGAGCGCGCGCCGGGCGACCGTCCGGCTGACCCCGAACGTGTCGCCGACCACGTCCTCGGGGAGCTTCGCGCCGGGCTCCAGGGCCTGCTCGATGATGGCCTTCCTCAACGCCTGGGCGATCACCTCGGCGCGCGTTCGCTCTTCCATCTCGCGTCATCGTCTCCGCGGGCCGCCGCCGCCGAACCCCTCGGCCGCGGCCCCGCATCATCGGTCGGGACCGGCGCCAGGGGAAACGACGTTTTCTCCCGCGATCCGGCCACGTCCGGCCGAGCGTCGCCGGGCCCGTCGTCATCGTGGCCATCAGCCTCGCCCCCGCGATCCCGGCGGAGGCGGCCCCGTCGTTCCCCGGCGTCGGGGTGCCGCCGACCCGGCCCGCCCTCGGCTCCCCCGTGCGCGTCGGCGACGCCGTGCGCGTCGGCGACGCGTTCCTGTTCCCGGGCGGCGGGGTCAGGCCGGCCCGGCCGCCGTCGCGCCGGGCTGCGGGTCCGGCCGGCGCCGGGCCGCCCGCCGCTCCTCGAGCCGCTGCAGCACGACGTAGAACGAGGGCACGAACAGCACCGCGAGGCAGGTCGAGGCCAGCATCCCGCTGAACACCGCGATGCCGATCGACTTGCGGGCCGCGGCGCCGGCGCCGGAGGCGAGCACGAGCGGCAGCACGCCCAGGATGAAGGCGAACGACGTCATCAGGATCGGGCGGAACCGCAGCCGGGCCGCCTCGATCGCCGCCTCCGCGACCGGCATCCCGTCCGCCCGCTTCTCGCGCGCGTACTCCACGATCAGGATCGCGTTCTTGCTCGCGAGGGCGATCAGCAGGATGAGGCCGATCTGGGTGTAGAGGTTGTTCGCGACGCCGAGGCTGCTGAGCGCCGCCACCGTGCCGAGCAGCGCCAGGGGCACGCCGAGCAGCACCGAGACCGGCAGGATCCAGCTCTCGTACTGCCCGGCCAGCACGAGGTAGACGAGCACGATGGCGAGGCCGAACACCACGTAGATCTGGGACCCGACCGCCTTCTCCTGGTAGGACATCGCCGTCCAGTCGAAGCTGGTGCCGGGGGGCAGGACCTTCCGGGCGACCTGCTCCATCAGGTCGAGGGCCTCGCCCGAGCTGAACCCCGCGGCCGCCCCGCCCACGATGGTCGCCGTCGGGTAGAGGTTGTAGAGGCTGATCAGGGAGGGCCCCTGCACGGTGGCGACCTCCACGAGGGTGCCGAGCGGCACCATGGTGCCGTTGCCGGCCTTGACCTTCAGGTCCTGGATGTCCTGCGCGCTCACGCGGAAATCCGGCTCCGCCTGGACGTAGACCTGGAACGTGCGCCCGAACTTGTTGAACTGCGTCACGTAGGCCGAGCCGACGTAGCCCGACAGGGTCGAGAACACCTGGCCGACGGTCACGCCGAGCGCCTCCGCCTTCACCCGGTCGACCGTCACGGCGAGCTGGGGCACGCCCGCCCGGAACGAGGTGTTGAGCCTCTGCAGCGCCGATTGCGCGCCCCCGTTCGCCACCATCGTGCGCGCCAGGCTCTCGAGCAGCGGGTAGTCGAAGTTGCCGTTGCGCAACTCCACCTGCATGGTGAAGCCGCTCGCGTTGCCGATGCCCTGGATCGGGGGCGGCACCAGCACGAAGGTGACGGCCTCCTCGACCGCCGCGAGGCTGCGGTTCAGGCTCTCGTAGAGGCTGCGCAGGTCCTGGCCCTTCTCCTTGCCCCGGGCGTCCCAGTCCTTGAGGACCACGTAGGCGACACCGGCATTCGGCAGCGTCGCGTTGTTGTCGAGGGCCGAGATGCCGCTGATCGTCAGGACCTGGTCGACCCCGGGCGTGTCCTTGGCCAGCCGGCTGATCCGCTGCATGACCGCGTCGGTCCGCTGCGTGGAGGCCCCGTCCGGCAGCTGCGCGCCGATCAGGACGTAGCCCTGGTCCTCCGTCGGCAGGAAGGCGGTGGGCAGGCGCGCGAGGCCGTAGCCCGCGATGGCGATCAGCACCAGGGCCAGCGCCACCATGACGCCGCTGTGGCGCACCATGCGGGCGACGAGCCCGGCGTAGCGCCGCTCGGCGGCGTCGTAGAGCCGGTTGAAGCCGCGGTAGAAGGCGTTGCGCTTCTCCGGCGGCACCGGCCTGCGCAGCCAGAGGGCGCACTGCGTCGGCTTCAGCGTCGCCGCGTTGACGGCGCTGATCAGCGCGGTCGCGGCGATCACCAGGGCGAACTGCTTGTAGAGCTGGCCCGTGAGGCCCGGCAGGAAGGCCGCCGGGACGAACACCGACATCAGCACCAGGGTGATGCCGATGATCGGGCCGAACAGCTCGCCCATCGCCCTCTCGGCCGCCGCCCGGGGCGGCAGGCCCCGCTCGATGTGGTGGGCCACGCCCTCGACGATCACGATGGCGTCGTCCACCACGATGCCGATGGCCAGCACGATCGCGAACAGGGTCGAGAGGTTCACCGTGAAGCCGAGCGCCGCCATGGCGGCGAAGGCCCCGATGATCGTCACCGGCACGGTGGTGGCCGGGACCAGCATGGCGCGCCAGTCCTGGAGGAACACCAGGATCACGATCAGCACGAGGAGCGCGGCCTCTAACAGCGTGACGTAGACCTCGTGGATCGAGGCCTCGACGAACCCGGTCGTGTCGAACGGGATCGTGTAGACGAGCCCGGGCGGGAAGCTCCCGGCGAGCTCGGTCATCTTCGCCCGCACCTCGCCCGCCACCGTGATGGCGTTGGCCTCCGGGAGCTGGAAGATGCCGAGGCCCGCCGCCGGCTGGCCGTTCAGCGTGAAGGACTGGCTGTAGGTCTGGGCCCCGAGCTCGACCCGGCCGACGTCCCGCAGCCGGGTGATGCGGCCGCCGTCCTGGGCCTCGGCCTTGATGACGATGTTCTCGAAGTCGGGGGCGTCGTTGAGCCGCCCGTTGACGTTGAGCGTGTACTGGAAGTCCTGGCCCTTGGGCACCGGCGGCATGCCGACCGCGCCCGCCGTCACCTCCTGGCTCTGCTGCTGCACGATGCTGACGACGTTCTCCGGCGTGAGCCCCCGGGCCTGGAGCAGGTTGGGGTCGAGCCAGATCCGCATGGCGTACTGCCCGGCGCCGAACACGTTCACGTTGCCCACCCCGGGCAGCCGCGCCAGCTCGTTCTGGACGTTGATCACGCCGTAATTCGACAGGAACAGGCTGTCGTAGCGCCCGTCTGGCGACGACAGCGTCACGAATTGCAGGATCGCGGTCGACTTCTTCTGGGTGGTGACGCCCTGCACCTGCACCGCCTGGGGCAGCGACGACATGGCGCTGGCGACCCGGTTCTGCACCAGGACCTGCGCCTGGTCGCCGTCGGTGCCGATCGCGAAGGTGACGGTGAGCGTGTAGGTGCCGTCGCTGGCGCTCGTCGACTGCATGTAGAGCATCTTCTCGACGCCGTTGACCTGCTGCTCGATCGGCAGGGCCACGGTGTCGACCACGGTCCGGGCGCTGGCGCCGGGGTAGCGCGTGGTCACCTGCACGGTGGGCGGCACCACGTTCGGGTACTGGGCGACCGGCAGGCCGAGGAGGGCGACCGCCCCGATCAGCACCATGACGAGGGCCAGGACGTTGGCGAGCACCGGCCGCTCGATGAAGAAGCGCGAGATCATGGCGGGCCTGACGGTTCGGGATCCGGGCGGGGCTGCGCCGGTGCGTCCCGCCGCCCGGGCGGGAGCCGGCGGGGGGTTCAGCGCTGGAGGGGCGGCTCGGCGGGCGGGTCGGCCGCCGCGCTGGCCTCGGTCGTCACCCTCTGGGGCGCGACCTTCGCCCCCGGGATCGCCCGCTGGAGGCCGTCGGTGACCACCCAGTCGCCCGGATCGAGGCCCGCCTCGATCACGCGCAGGCGGCCCTCGCGCTGGCCGACCTTCACGACGCGCTGGGCCACCACGTCGTCCTGGCCCACGACCAGGACGTAGCTGCCCCGCTGGTCGGTGCCGATGGCGTCGTCGCGCACGAGGAGGCCCTTGTCCTGGCGCCCCACCGGGACGCGCACGCGCACGAACAATCCCGGCAGCAGCGCGTGATCGGCGTTGGCGAAGAGGCCGCGCACGAGCAGGGTCCCGGTCGAGGGATCGACCTGGGGCGCCACGTAGTCGAGCCGGCCCCGGTGCGGGTAGCCGGTCTCGGTCTGCACCCCGACCTCGACCGGGATGTCGGCGAGGTCGCCGAGCCCGCGCCTCTGCCGGGCCAGGCCCTGCTTGACCTGGAGCACCTGCTGCTCGCTGACGTTGAAGTAGACGTAGAGCGGATCGATGCGCACGATCTGGGCCAGCTTCGTCGGCCCGCCGACGCCCACGAGCGCCCCGACGTCGACGAGGTGGTTGGTCACCACCCCGTCGAAGGGGGCGGCGACCTGCGTGTAGCCGAGATTGATGGTGGCGAGGTCGAGGTTGGCCTTCGCCTCCATCACGGCGGCGCTCGCCTGGTCGAACCGGGTCTTGGCGTCCTCGACGTGGGCCTGCGAGGCGAATTCCTGCCGCCCGAGGGTCGCCTGGCGCTGGTACTCGGACTGCGCGTTGGCCTCGGCCGCCTGGTGGGAGGCGAGGTTGCCCTGCGCCTGCTTGAGCTGCGCCTCGTAGGTGTTGCGCTGGATCGAGAACAGCGGCGCGCCCGCCTTCACGACGGCGCCGTCCGCGTACGTGATGGCCTCGAGGAAGCCCTGCACCCGCGCCTCGAGATCGACGGCCGCGAAGGCCTGGGTGTTGCCGGTCAGCGCGAAGTAGTGCGTGACCGGCCGCTGGACCGGCTGGGTCACCTTCACGGCGGCGGGCGGGGGCGGCACGTACTGGTTGCGCTCGTTGCACCCTGCCACGAGGGCCAGGGCCAGCGTCCCGGCCAGCAGGGGCATCGGCCGTGAGGGGAACCGCGCGTCGGAATGCATGGCGGGGCCTGCCGGAAGCGAGTGGCCAACGAGGGAGTCGGGAGACCAGATCCGATCAGCTGCGACGGGACGACGTTATGGCAGAGTTAGAACCGATCCCTCTCGAAAGAACCGACAATTGGACGGGTCCGTCGTGCCGGTCGAGCCGGCGTCCCCGGCGCGGGGGCGTGGCAGCGGGATCCCGGCCGGTCCGTCCGCTATCCATGTGGCAGGGCCCGGGGCGGGCGGGTGACCGCTGCGCCGGACATCGCCATAGAGCAGCATCCGATCACGCGGCCATCGGCCGCTGCTCCAGGTCTTTGATTCTGCCGCATGTTCTGCGCCGAACCGGTGTCCACTTCGCCGGAAAATGCTCTAGTTCTCGTCCTTCGCCTCGCGGGCGAGGGTGAGGCACTCGAGGAGGTCGACGTAGCTCGGCGTCCCGTCGAGCTGCGCCTCCGCGGTGCAGCGCTGCCGGTCCCCCGCCGGAAACCGCGCCCACTGCTTGGCGACCTCGGCGCGCGCGCTCGCCTCGTCCTCGTAGCAGCGCTGCTCCCGGTCGGGCGCCAGGTCCATGAGCGTGCTCGCCGCGTGGCAGCCCGGCTTGATGTCGAACACCGGCACCCGATCCGCGGCCGTGATCCACAGCGCGGCGCCCACCAGGAGACCATGCACAGGCAGCATCCGACAGTCCTTTGCTCGAGAGTGATCACGCGTCTGCTGCGGTGTTCTGCACTAAGACCGAGCATCGGCCGGCCCGGACGATGAAGAGGCAGTCCGGCCGATGATGAAGCAATCACGTGCAGTAAGCAATAAGCTCAACCGTGACGTGAGCCGACGCGGGGCCGCCCTCCCGGCCTCATCTCGGCGCGGCGGGCGCGGCCCCCGGGGCCCGGCCGCCCGGCCGACGCGCCCGCGCGGGTCAGGCCCGGAGGCGCGCCTCCGGCGCGCGGGTGCCCGCGACGCAGGCTCGGCCCGGGGCCCCGCGTGAGGCCGGACGTCAGCACCTGCGCGCCGCGATAGACCGTGTCGGCGCCGTCCTGGGTCGGCTTCAGGCGGATCTGCGGCAAGGCCCGCTCCCACAAGGCTCGCTCCCACAAGGCGTGGCCACGGAGGCGGCACCTTAACGGGGGCTCAAACGCGGGCAAGGGCGGTTCCGGGACAAGGCGAGCGCTTCGTCGCCGCGGCCGCCGGCATTTGGCGCGAATCCGCCCGCACCCCGCCGTCCCGGTCCCGCCCGGCCGCGCGCCCGATCCCACCGCGTCGCCTCAAGACGAAACCGCGCCTCCGGCCGAAAAAATCCCCGCGACGGGGGTTGCGGGGTCTGCCTGCTCTTATACGGTTACGGTTAGTATTGGATGGTTGAAAGCTGAAAGGAATGGCTATCGGTGCTTCTGCGTTGCGGGCGCACCGGGCTGATCTTCAGCCTGCCTTCTTCGAAGACTGCGATTGTATCAGTTTTCTAATGATGCTTGCGACGTGGCCGCGTATTTTGTCGTTCTGCTCGGGATTGCTGTTGTTCACGCACTCAAACATCGATTTGAGCGAGGCGGGCATCTGACGTGTCCTTCAGGATGAGAGGCCTAACGTACGTGGTTTGCTGGCCGGCAATCGAGCTATTACGACTCGGCAGAGTTGGTCTGGCTTTCGACACAAGCTCATTCCGGGTGAACACCATACACACCATTACCTCATAAGCTGCAAATTAATTTAATGTTAGGATTGATGACACACCAGAGAGAAGGCTAAGAGTCCAATGCTTACTACGTAGGTAGTGTCGCGGCGGGCTCGACGGGGGGAAACCAGGAGGGCAGTGTGGCACAGCGCTTTCATTTCGATCTGATCAACGGGCACGACACCATCCGCGACACGGAAGGCGTGGAGGCCGACGATTTCGACGAAGCGCTGAGGCAGGCATGGACCGTCATCGAGGAGATGCGGGCCCAGGGCGAGCTGTCCGATCTTGCGGGGACTTGGCAGCTCATGGTCCGGAGCGCGGACGGCACGATCCTGGCGACCGTTCCCCTGATGTAGGGTGCCGGCCGCGGCCGGCGCCCTACACCTCGATCTCCGTGCCGATCTCCACGACCTGCTGGGCCGGCACGCAGAAGTAGCTCGCGGTCTCCTCGGCGTTGCGCTGCATCAGGGCGAAGATCTCCTCGCGCCAGGCCGGCATGCCGGGCTTGCGCGTCGAGGCCACCACGGTCTCGCGCCCGATGCAGTAGGTGAGGCGGTCGAGGTCGATGCCCGCGAGCCGTCCCTCCGCCACCGCCTCGGCCAGGGCGGCCGGGACGTGCGGGCTCTCCATGAACCCGAACCGCAGGATCACGCGATCCACGTTCTCGCAGACCGGGATCACCTGGATCCGCTCGTCGGGCGAGGCCTCGGGGATGTCCTTGGTCTTGACCGTCACGAGCAGCACCCGCTCCTGCAGCACCTGGACGTGGCGCACGAAGCTCATCATGGGGATCGGCACGCCCTCGTCGGCGTGCGACAGGAAGGCGGCCGACCCGGCGATGCGCGGCACGTGCCGCTCCTCGATCCGCTGCAGGAAGGCGTGCTCGGGCTCCCGGCGCTGGCTGCGGCCCGCCTCCACCAGCATCGCGCCGCGGCGCCAGGTGAACATCAGGAAGGCGACGCCGGCCGCGAGCACCAGCGGGAACCAGCCGCCCTCGAGGAACTTCGTGGAGTTGGCGCTGAAGAAGATCAGGTCGACGATCAGGAACGCGCCGTTGGCGGCGATCACCAGCACCGGGTTGAAGCCCCATTGCAGGGCGATCAGGGCCGCCAGCAGCGTGGTGATCACCATGAGCAGGGACACCGCGATGCCGTAGGCGCCCGCCAGCGCGTCGGAGGAGCCGAAGGCCAGGACCGCGCCGAGCGTCGCGATGGCGAGCAGCCAGTTCACGATCGGCACGTAGATCTGGCCGATCTCGTGGCTGGCCGTGTGGGTGATGCGCATGCGCGGGAAGAAGCCGAGCTGGATCGCCTGCTGGGTCAGCGAGAAGGCGCCCGAGATGATCGCCTGGGAGGCGATCACCGTGGCGAGGGTGGCGAAGGCCACCAGGGGGTAGTGGCTCCAGTCGGGCGCGAGCTGGAAGAACGGGTTCTCGGCGTCGCCCGGGCTCGCCAGGAGCAGGCCGCCCTGGCCGAGGTAGTTCAGGGCGAGCGCCGGCAGGACCACCGAGAACCACGCCGCCCGGATCGGGCCGCGGCCGAAATGGCCCATGTCGGCGTACATCGCCTCGCCCCCGGTCACCGCCAGGAAGGCCGCGCCGAGCATGCCGAAGCTCACGTGGGTGCCGGCGGACAGGAGGTGGTGCACCGCGTGCCAGGGGTTGAGCGCCGCCAGGATGCCGGGGTCGCGCAGGATGCCCGCGACGCCGAGCAGCGCGATGGCGGCGAACCACGCGAGCATGACCGGGCCGAAGATGCGCCCGATGAAGCCGGTGCCCCGGCGCTGGACCGAGAACAGGCCGATCAGGATCACGATCGTGATCGGCACCACGAAGGGCGCGAGGCCCGGCGCGTCGACCTTGAGGCCCTCGACGGCGCTGAGCACCGAGATCGCCGGCGTGATCGCGCCGTCGCCGTAGAGGAGCGCCGCCCCGACGAGGCCGACGACGAGCAGCAGCGCGCGCCAGGAGCGGGCCGGCGCGTGCCGGACGTGCAGGAGGGCCAGCATCGCCACGATGCCGCCCTCGCCGCGGTTGTCGGCCCGCAGGATCAGGGTCGCGTACTTGAGCGCCACGACGAGCACGAGGGACCACAGGATCAGCGACACCGAGCCGAGCACGGCCTCCCGGCCCGGCGCGTGCCCGCCGGAGGCGGCCTTGATGGTCTCCTTGAGGGCGTAGAGGGGGCTCGTGCCGATGTCGCCGTAGACGATGCCGAGGGCGCCGAGCGAGGCCGCGACGGAGACGGGCCTGGCGTGCGACGGCCGCTCCGCGGACTCGATTGCCCTCTCCACGCACCCCTCCCGGATCGCCTGCCCAGCCCGGCATAGATACGGGGAAAAACCGGTCTCAGCCAGAGATCCGGCGGGCCTTGCCCACCCGAAAACGTCCCGGGCGCGGGCGCGGCCGCAACGGGCTTGACAACGGCCCCACGAGCGACGAGCCTGTTTTTCAGGCGCGGGGCAAAGCTGCCCAGTTTCGCGTCAACCCGACGACATCCCACTTCGGCAATGCAGCCCGCAGCGCTCCGCGCTGGCGGGTTTCTTGCGTGATGGAGGACCATGGACCAGCGACGCCACCGCATCGGAATCCTGCTCTCCTCGACCGGGCCCTACGGCCTCGTCGCGCGCTCGATGCTGAACGGCGCCCTCCTGGCGGTGGAGGAGGTGAATGCGGGGCCGGGCGGCGTCGCGCTCGACGCGACGGTGGTCGACCCCGAGGGCGCGATCGCCGGCTACGTCGCGGGCGCGGAGGCGCTGCTCGGGAGCGGCATCCGCCACGTTGTGGGCTGCTACACGTCGTCGAGCCGCAAGGAGATCATCCCGATCTTCGAGAAGCGGGACGCCCTGCTGTGGTACCCCTCGCACTACGAGGGCTTCGAGACCTCCGCCAACGTCGTCTACACGGGCGCCTCGCCCAACCAGCACATCGTGCCGCTGGTGCAGCACCTGCTCGCCTGCCGGGGCACGACGGCGTACTGCGTCGGCGCCAACTACATCTGGGCCTGGGAGAACAACCGCATCCTGCGCGAGGCCCTCGCCCTCGCGGGCGGGCGCGTCGCCGCGGAGCGCTACTTCCCGGTCGGCGAGACCGAGTTCGACCAGGTGATCGCCGCGATCCTGGCGGCGCGCCCGGACTTCGTCTTCAGCACCCTCATCGGCGTCTCGGCCTACCAGTTCTTCCGCGACTTCCGGCGCGCCTGCCTGGCCCGCGGGATCGACCAGCCGGCGCGGATGCCGATCGCCAGCTGCAGCCTGTCCGAGCCCGAGCTCGAGGCCATCGGCCCCGACGCGGTCGACGGCCATCTCAGCTCCAGCGTCTACTTCTCGTCGCTGGCCGGCGCGCGCAACCGCGCCTTCACGGCGGCCTACGGGGCGCGCTTCCCCGCCGGGCCGACGCTGTCGGCGGACGCCGAGGCCTCCTACATCGCCGTCCACCTCCTGGCGGCCGCCCTGGCGAGGGCCGGGACGGAGGATGTCGGCGCGGTCCGCAGCAGCGCCTGCGCGGTGGCGTTCGACGCCCCCCAGGGGCCCGTGCGCCTCGACGAGGCGACGCTGCACGCCTGCCTGACCCCGCGCATCGGCGTCTCGACCCGCGCCGCGCGCTTCGACATCGTGGCGCAGGCGTCCGAGCCCGTCGCGCCCGACCCCTACCTCGTGCGCAGCGCGCCGCGGGTGGTCCCGGCGAGCCGGCGCACGGCCCTGCGGGTGGTGCCATGACCGGCCCCCGACTCGTCCAGAACTTCAGCGGCACGCAGGCGCTCCTCGTCGTCGCGCCCACGGCCGCCACCGACGTGCTCGCCGCGACGCTGATGAAGCTCGGCCTCACGGTCGCGACGGTGCTGCCGGCCGGGGAGCCGCCCTGGCTCGACCTCGCGATCCTCGAGCCCGAGCGCCACCTCGTGATCGTCGACGGCGACCTGCCGATGCCGGGCGTCGGCGCGAGCGCGGTCGGCGACCTGCCGCCGGTCCCGGTCCTCGGCCTCGTCGGCGTCGAGGCGCCGAGCCGCCTCAAGGGCCTGCTGCAGCTCGGCGCCACCGGGCTCCTGCGCAAGCCGATCCACGGCGCCTCGGTCTACGCCGCCCTGTTCCTCGCCGTGAACGAGCACAACCGGCGGCGCCTCCTCGAGGAGCGCCTCGCCCGCCACGAGGAGCGCCGCCGCGGCCGGCGCTTCGTCGTCAAGGCGATCCTGCGGGTGATGCACGAGCACGGGCTCGACGACGACGCCGCCTTCGAGCTGCTGCGCCGGGACAGCATGCGCGCCCGCCGTCCCCTCGAGGAGCATTGCGAGGCCCTGGTGCGGGCCCGCCCGGACCACCGCGCGGCCCCGGAGCGGCGCCGCGCCCAGACCTGAGCCCTGAACTCCACACCGACCGTGGCGACACGGTCAGCCGAGAGGACGCGAGATGCCGACACCGTTCCAGCATGGATCCCGCCTGGCCGCCCTCGCGGGTGCGCTGATCCTGGCGAGCCCCGCCGCCCGCGCGGCCGACCCGATCAAGCTCGGCGTCCTCGAGGACCAGTCGGGCGACTTCGCGGTCGCGACGATCGGCAAGGTGCACGGCATCCAGCTCGCCGCCGACGAGATCAACGCCGGCGGCGGCATCGCCGGGCGCAAGCTCGAGCTCGTGATCTACGACACGCAGTCCGACAACACCCGCTACCAGGAGTTCATGCGCCGGGTGCTCCAGCGCGACAAGGTCAACGTGGTGTTCGCGGGCTTCTCCAGCGCCTCGCGCGAGGCCTACCGGCCCATCGTCGACCAGCTCGACGGCTTCGCCTTCTACAACAACCAGTACGAGGGCGGCGTCTGCGACGGCCACATGGTGGTGACGGGCGCGGTGCCCGAGCAGCAATTCTCGACCCTGATCCCGTGGATGATGGAGAAGTTCGGCAAGAAGGTCTACACCATCGCGGCGGACTACAATTTCGGCCAGATCTCGGCCGAGTGGGTGCGCAACATCGTCAAGGAGAACGGCGGCGAGATGGTCGGGGAGGAGTTCATCCCCCTCGGCGTGTCGCAGTTCTCGCAGACGATCCAGAACATCCAGAAGGCCAAGCCCGACATCCTGATGACGCTGCTCGTCGGCACCGCCCAGGCCTCGTACTACGAGCAGGCGGCGGCCGCGAACCTCAAGATCCCGATGGGCTCGTCCGTCAACGTCGGCCAGGGCTACGAGCACAAGCGCTTCCAGCCCCCGAGCCTCGCCAACATGTACGTGACCACGAACTACATCGAGGAGGTCGACACCCCGTCGAGCAAGGCCTTCCTCGCCAAGTGGAAGGCCAAGTTCCCGAACGAGCCCTACGTCAACCAGGAGGCCGAGAATTCCTACCACGCCGTCTACCTCTACAAGCAGATGGTCGAGCGGGCGAGCGGCTCGACCAAGCGGGCCGACCTGCGCAAGGTCATCGCGGCCGGCGACGTCTGCGTCGACGCGCCCGAGGGCAAGGTCTGCATCGACCCGAAGAGCCAGCACGCCTCCCACACGATCTACCTCGCCAAGGTGGACGAGAAGCACGCGATCTCCTTCCCCAAGACCTGGGACGACATCAAGCCCTACTGGCTGGGCCAGGCCGGCTGCGACCTGACGAAGAAGGATCCGATGGCCCAGTACACGCCGAGCAACCCGCCGCCGAAGCCCTGACGGCCCGCGGCCGGCCGGGGCCACGACGCGCCCCGGCGACGGCGTCCCGGTCCCCGCCCACGAGACGGTCCCCCGCATGGCGTTCCTCAACCTGGCCTTCGCGTTCCTCTACCAGCTCGGGGACGCCTTCTCGTTCCTGGTGCTCGCCGCCTGCGGCCTCGCGGTGGTGTTCGGCATGATGGGCGTCATCAACCTCGCCCACGGCGAGCTCATCATGTGCGGGGCCTACGTCACCGTGGCGACGACCCGGGCCGGGCTGCCGCTGCCGCTCGGCATCCTGTCCGGCGCCCTCGTGGCCGGGGCGGTCGGGATGCTCCTCGAGCGGCTGGTGATCCGCCACCTCTACGGCCGGCCCCTCGACACCATCGTGGCGACCTGGGGCATCAGCCTCGTGGCGACGCAGGGCACGCTGATCCTGCTCGGCTCCAGCATGCCGGGCGTCGGCACGCCCCTCGGGAGTTTCGCGGTCGGCAGCTACTCCTACTCCGCCTACCGGGTCGTCCTGATGCTCGCCGCGATCCTGGTCCTCGTCGGGCTCTACGCCGTGTTCAACGCCACGCGCTTCGGCACGCTGGCGCGCGCCACCATCCAGGTGCCCCACATGGCCGAGGCCCTCGGGGTCGACACCCGGGCGATCTACGCCCTGACCTTCGGCATCGGGGCGGCGCTCGCGGGCCTCACGGGCGGCCTCTACGCGCCGACCATGACCATCGTGCCCACCATGGGGACGACCTTCATCATGGAGGCCTTCGTCACCGTGGTGGTGGGGGGCGCCGACATCTTCCTCGGCACGGCGCCGGCCGCCCTGGTGCTCGGCGCCGTGCGGGCGCTCCTGACCTCCTGGCAGGGCCAGCTCTTCGGGCAGATCGGGCTCCTCGTCACGGTGATCCTGGTGATCCGGGTCCTGCCGAGCGGGATCTCCGGCCTGATCCTGCGCGAGCGGGCCTGAGGGGGCGACGATGCTGCGCATCCTCCGGCGCCTCGAGGGCCCCCAGACGATCGGCCGCGGCCCGGCCTTCTGGGCCGCCTTCGGCCTCGTCCTGGCGGCGGCCGCCGCCTACCCGTGGCTCGTCGACGGCTACACCGTCGGCAACACCGCCTACTTCTTCTGCTGGGTGTTCATGGCACTCGGCCTCTGCCTGATCTGGGGCTACGGCGGCGCCCTCAGCTTCGGCCAGACCGCCTTCTTCGGCCTCTCGGGCTACGCCTACGGGGTGCTCACCCTCAACGTCGGGGCGGCCTACGGCTTCACCCTGGTGGCGGTCGCCCTGGCGGTGGCGCTCTCGGCCCTGATGGCGCTGCTGCTCGGCTACTTCCTGTTCTTCGGGCGCATCGGCGGCGTGTTCCTGGGCATCATCACCCTGTCGGTGACGCTGGTGATGGAGCGCTTCATGGCGCAGACCGCCGGGCCCGAGTGGCGCATCGGCGCGGCCCGCCTCAACGGCTACAACGGGATGAGCGGCATGCCGCCCCTGACGCTGCCCTGGCCCGGCGGCGACCTCGTGCTGTTTCCCGACGTCGCCCTCTACTACGCGCTCCTCGGGCTCCTGGCCGTCACCTACCTGGCCCTGCGCATCCTGGTGAACGCCCGCTTCGGCAACGTGCTGGTGGCGATCCGCGAGAACCCCGAGCGGGCCGAGATGCTGGGCTACGACGTGCGCCGCTACCAGCTCGGCGCCTTCGTGATCGGCAGCGCGCTCGCGGGGCTGAGCGGCACGCTCTACACCGCCTGGGGCCAGTACATCACGCCCTCCAGCATGGGGCTCACCGCCGCCGCCCTGCCGGTGATCTGGGTCGCGGTCGGGGGCCGCGGCGACCTCACGGCGACGCTCGTCGGCACCCTCGCGGTCCTGGGCGGCTTCCAGGCGCTCACGATCTACGGCAGCCAGTACGCGCTCGTGGTGATGGGCCTGCTCCTCGTCGTGGCCGTGCTGACGGCGCCCGAGGGCTTCGTGGTGGCCCTCCTGCGGGCCCTCGGCCGCGCCTGGCCGGGCCGCCGCCGGGGCGCGCCGGCCCCATGACCCCGCCGCTCCCCGACGCCGCGCCCGCCGCGGCCGCCCCCGCGCCCGCCGCGCTCCTGGAGACGAGGGCGCTCAACAAGCGCTTCGGCGGCCTGCACGTCACGAACGGCGTCGACTTCCGCCTGGAGGAGGGCGAGGTCCACTGCCTGATCGGGCCGAACGGCGCCGGCAAGAGCACCTTCTTCCGCCTGCTCCTCGGCGAGTACGCGCCGGAGAGCGGCCGCATCCTCTACCGGGGCGAGGACGTCACCGCCCTCAAGCCCTTCGAGCGGGTGCGGCGGGGCCTCAGCGTCAAGTTCCAGGTCCCGGGGATCTTCCCGGGCCTCAGCGTCGCCCACAACCTCGAGATCGCGCTCCAGCACCACCTCGAGGGCGCCTCGCTGACGGCGGAGATCCGGCGCCTCCTCGCCTTCCTCAACCTCTCGGACGCGGCGCCCGAGCGGGCCGGCGCCCTGAGCCACGGCCAGAAGCAGTGGCTCGAGATCGGCATGGCGATCAGCCTCAAGCCCCGCCTGCTGCTCCTCGACGAGCCGACCGCCGGGATGTCGCCCGACGAGACCCACGCGACCGGCGAGATGGTGCAGGCGCTCAACCGGGACGGCGTCGCCCTCCTGGCGATCGAGCACGACATGGCCTTCGTCCGCCAGATCGCGCAGCGGGTCACGGTGCTGCATGTCGGCCGCATCTTCGCGCAGGGGACCACGGACGAAATCGTCGCCGACGAGCGCGTCGCCGCGATCTACCTCGGCGAGGCCGAGACCGGGCCGGCCGACCGCGCCCGGCCCCGCGACGCGCCCGCCCGGAGCGCCGCCGATGCCTGAGATCCTGCTCGCGACCACCTCCCTGCGCGCCGGCTACGGCGGCAAGCCCGTGCTCCAGGGCGTCGACCTCGCGGTGAAGGCCGGCGAGATCGTCGCGGTGATCGGGCGCAACGGCGTCGGCAAGTCGACCCTGATGCGGACCCTGGTCGGCCTGCTGCCGGCGGCCGCGGGCGGGATCGCGTTCCGGGGCGAGGGGGTGGAGCGCCTCGCGGCGCACCGGCGCGCCCGGCTCGGCATGGGCTACGTGCCGCAGGGCCGCGACGTGTTCCCCCGCATGAGCGTCGCCGACAACCTCAAGGTCGGCGCCTCGCTCCTGCCCCGCGGCGCCAGGCCCGACTACGAGCGCGCCTTCGGGCCGTTCCCGATCCTGCGCGAGCGGCGGGGCCAGCGCGCCGGCACCCTGTCGGGCGGGCAGCAGCAGCAGCTCGCCATCGGCCGCGTCCTCGTCGGCGGCCCCGCCCTCGTCCTGCTCGACGAGCCCTCCGAGGGCATCCAGCCCTCCGTGGTGCAGGAGATCGGCCGCACGCTGGTCGAGCTCAACCGGCGCACCGGGGTCACGATCGTGTTCGTGGAGCAGAACCTCGACCTGATCCGGGCCATGGCCCAGCGCAGCTACGTCATGGACAAGGGCCGGATCGTCGCGGAGCTGTCGGCCGAGGCCCTCGGCGACCGCGACCTGGTGCGCCGCCACCTCGCCGTGTGAGCGCGAGACAAGGGAGGGAGACCCCAATGCACTGGCTCGATCAGTCCATCATGGCCCGCAAGGGCGTGGCCGGCGGCAGGCCGGGCGCCGAGCACACCATCACGGAGGCCGAGCAGGGCCGCTACCACTACGTCTACGGCCCCTTCGCCGAGCCCGTGCTCCGGGTCGATCCCGGCGCCGTCGTCACGGTGGAGACCCACGACGCCTTCGAGGGCAGGATCCGCCACGAGAGCGACAGCCCGACGAAGATCCTCAACTTCCCCTACCTGAACCCGCAGAACGGGCCGATCTACGTCAACGGGGCGGAGAAGGGCGACTGCCTGGCGGTCGCGATCCGGTCGATCCGCCCGCGCGGCCCCCAGCCCGTCGGCACGACCCTGATCATGCCGGATTTCGGCGGGCTCGTCGCCACGGGCGACACGGCGCTCCTCAACCCGGCCCTGCCCGAGCGGGTGCGCAAGCTCGAGGTCACGCCGGAGCACGGCGTGCGCTGGAGCGACCGGATCACGCTGCCCTACCAGCCCTTCATCGGCACCATCGGCACCTCCCCGGAGATCGAGGCGATCTCCGCGCTTCAGCCCGACTATTACGGCGGCAACATGGACCTGCCGGACGTGGGCGTCGGCGCGGTCGTCTACCTGCCGGTGAACATCGCGGGCGCGCTCCTCTACCTCGGCGATTGCCACGCCGCGCAAGGGGACGGCGAGCTGTGCGGCGTCGCGGTCGAGCATCCGACCCACACGACGGTGCAGATCGACCTCATCAAGGGCTGGACCATCCGCTGGCCGCGCCTCGAGACCGAGACCTTCTTCATGACCATCGGCTCCTCGCGGCCGATGGAGGACGCCGCCCGCATCGCCTACCGCGAGCTGGTGCGCTGGCTCGCGGCGGATTTCGGCTTCGAGGAGATCGACGCCTACATGCTCCTGACCCAGTGCGGGCGCGTGCGCCTCGGCAACATGGTCGATCCGAAATACACCCTCGGCGCGTCGATCGCGAAGTCGATCGCCCTCGCCTGAAGGCCCGGCCGTCCGGGCCGGCGTCGCCGCCGGCGCTGCGGCATCGCCCGACCCCCGCGCGCCCGGCCCCGGCCGGGGCGCGGGACACCCCCCAAGGAGGACAGCATGGATCTCGGCCTGAAGGGCTGCCGCGCCCTCGTGACCGGCGGCACCAAGGGGATCGGCGGCGCCATCGCCGACCTCCTGGCGGCGGAGGGCGCCGCGGTCGCGCTCTGCGCCCGCAACGCCGACGAGGTCGCCGCCAAGGTCGCGTCCCTGCGCGGCGCCGGCGTCCCGGCGACCGGGCGGGCGGTCGACGTCGCCGACACGCCGGCCCTGCGCGCCTGGATCGCGGCGGCGGCGGACGAGCTCGGCGGCCTCGACATCCTGGTGCCGAACGTGAGCGCCCTCGCGGTCGGCGCGGACGAGGCGGCCTGGCGCAGCGGCTTCTCGGTCGACATCATGGGCACGGTCGCGGCGGTGGACGCCGCGATGCCGTTCCTGGAGCGCTCCCGGGCCGGCGCGATCGTGATCATCGCCAGCGTGTCGGGGCGCGAGATCGACTTCGCGGCCGGCCCCTACGGCGCCTACAAGGCGGCGCTGATCCACTACGCCCAGGGCCTGGCCTACCGGCTCGCGGCCCGCGGCATCCGCGCCAACACCGTGTCGCCCGGCAACACCTACTTCAAGGACGGCGTCTGGCACCGGATCGAGGCGGGGGACCCGGCGCTGTTCGCCGAGGCCCTGCGCCTCAACCCGACCGGCCGCATGGGCCGCCCCGAGGAGATGGCCCGGGCCGCGGTCTTCCTGGCGAGCCCGGCCGCGAGCTTCATCACGGGCACGAACCTCGTGGTCGACGGCGCGCTCACCCGCGGGGTCCAGTTCTAGAGCCATTTCCGGCGAACGGGACACCGGTTCGCCGCAGACAATGCGGCAGAGTCAAAAACCTGGAGCAGCGGCCGATCGCAGCGTGATCGGATGCTGCTCTCGCGCGGATCCCGGCGGCGCGCAGACCGGGTCGACCCGCGCCGGCGCGCGCGCCCTCAGGCCAGGGGGCCCGGGAACGCCGCCTCGGCCTCCCGGCTCAGGCGGGCCTCGTGCCGGCGCACGAACAGCCACAGGGCGACGCCGCCGAACACCACCAGGGCCAGGAGGCCGATCCCGACCGGCCCGGCGACGTGCTCGATGGAGCGGCCGCACGAGTAGGCGCCGAAGCCCATCAGCGAGGCCCAGGCGATGCCGCCTGCGGCGTTGAACAGGAAGAAGCGGCGGGCGTCGAACTGGTTCACGCCGGCGAGCAGGGCCGCGTAGGCCCGCAGCATGGCGGTAAAGCGGCCGAAGAACACGATCTTGCCGCCGTGCTGGCGGAACAGGTACTGGCCGAGCTTCAGGCGGGCGTGGTCGAGGGCGACGGCGCGGCCGTAGCGGAGCAGCAGCGGCATGCCCCAGCGCCGGCCGACCCAGTAGCCCAGGTTGTCGCCGAGGATCGCCGCCGCGGCGGCGGCCGCGACCACGAGCCCGATGCGGATCTGTCCCGTCGAGCCCGCGTAGACGGCGGCCGAGATCAGCGCGGTCTCGCCCGGCAGCGGCACGCCCGCGCTCTCCAGGGTGATGACCAGGAAGATCGCCCAGTAGCCGTACTGGGTGATCAGGTCGGCGATCGGCAGGTCGTGCAGGAAGGACATCGGGCGCTCGTCGCGGGGATCGGGACGGCCGCGCGAGGTCGGGCGGGGCCGTCCCGGACGCGGCCCATACTGCCCCCGATCATGGCCCTTCCGGGGCGCGCACGCTCGGCTCGCGTTCAGCAATCATGAGGCAACATCGCGGTCGTACTCGCGACGCATTGGCGTGGCGAGTTGACGGGACGGCGCGCCGGCGGGACTCGGGGGGCGGTCGGCGGGGCGATCCGGCCGGGCGGTTCGGCGTGTCGCATGGGAACGTGCCGGGGCGGGCACGATATGGCGGGTGGACGGCGGGGGCGTGACCCGATCGGGTTTCAGGTAGCGCGATGAACGAATTGTCTCCCATCCGGACCGACGACGCCGTCGAGACGCCGCCGCGCCGCCGCCGCGGGCGCGCCTGGCTGTTCTGGCTGTTCGCGCTGCTGGTGGTCGGGGGGGCCGGCGCCTGGGCCTACCGCGGCAGCCTGCCGGACCTCGTCCGCCTCACCGCCAGGGAGGCGCCGAAGCCCGAGGCCGGGCGCCGCGGCTCCCGGCGCGGCGGCGGCGGGGGCGGGGAGGGGCCGCAGGCCGTCGGCGTCGCCACGGTCACCCGCGGGGACATGCCGGTCGTGCTCTCGGGCCTCGGCACCGTCACGCCCCTCGCCACCGTGACGGTGCGCTCGCAGGTCAGCGGCTACCTCACCCAGATCGGCTTTCGCGAGGGCCAGACCGTCCGCCAGGGCGACTTCCTGGCGCAGATCGACGTGCGCCCCTACGAGGCGCTGCTCGCCCAGTTCCAGGGCCAGCTCCTGCGCGACCAGGCGCTGCTGCAGAACGCCCGTCTCGATCTCGTGCGCTATCAGACCCTGAACCGGCAGGACTCGATCTCGAAGCAGAACGTCGACACCCAGGCCGCGACCGTGAAGCAGTACGAGGGCGTGGTCGCCTCCGACCAGGCCCAGATCGACCAGCAGAAGCTCAACATCCAGTACGGGCGCATCACCTCGCCGGTCGAGGGCCGGGTCGGCCTGCGCCAGATCGACCAGGGCAACTACGTCACGGCGGCCTCGACCAGCATCGTCGTGGTGACGCAGCTCCACCCCATCTCCGTGGTGTTCACCCTGCCCGAGGACGTGCTCGCCCGGGTGATGGACCGCCTGCGGGCCGGCGCCACCCTGCCGGTGCGGGTCTTCGACCGCAGCGACACCACCGAGATCGCCGGCGGCTCCCTCGACACGGTCGACAACCAGATCGACGTCACCACCGGCACCGTGAAGCTGAGGGCCCTGTTCCAGAACCAGGACGACAAGCTCTTCCCCAACCAGTTCGTCAACGCGCGCCTGGACGTCGACACCGTGCGCGGGGCCGCCATCGTCCCGGCGGCGGCGGTGCTGCGCGGCACGCCCGGCACCTACGTCTACCTGCTCTCCGAGGACGACAAGGTCACGGTGCGCCCGATCACGATCGGGGAGACCGACGGCACCCGCACCGTGGTGGCCAAGGGCCTCGCGGTCGGCGACCGGGTGGTGGTCGACGGCACCGACCGCCTGCGCGACGGCGCCCCGGTGCGGGTCACCGGCGGCCGGCCGGAGGCCAAGGCGGCGCCCGGCCAGGAAGTGGCGCCCGGCCAGGAGGCGGCGCCAGGTCAGCCAGCGGCGCCCGGCCGCGAGGCGGATGCGGGACCGGGCGAGGGGGCTCCCGCCGCCGGTCCGGCGCCGGCCGGGGCCGGACCCCGCCCGCGGCGCGACGGCGAGCGCCCGGGCCAGGACGGCGAGCGGCCCCACCGCCGCCGGCAG
This sequence comes from Methylobacterium crusticola, assembly GCF_003574465.1. Classification (GTDB taxonomy): domain Bacteria; phylum Pseudomonadota; class Alphaproteobacteria; order Rhizobiales; family Beijerinckiaceae; genus Methylobacterium; species Methylobacterium crusticola. Next base: position 22,725 of record NZ_QOWC01000017.1, on the reverse strand, counting down.
AACCAGAACCCGTGAGGCGCGCGATGCCGGACGCCGCCTCCCGGCTGGACGCCGCGTCCGTGCTGGACGCCGCGTCCGTGCGGGCCGCCCCCGGCCGGCGGGGGAGCGCCGGCCCATGAACCCCTCCCGCCTGTTCATCCTGCGGCCGGTCGCCACCACGCTCCTGATGCTGGCGATCCTGCTCACGGGCCTCCTGTCCTACTTCAACCTGCCCCTCTCGGCCCTGCCCTCCGTCGACTACCCGACGATCCAGGTGCAGACCTTCTACCCGGGGGCGAGCCCCGAGGTGATGACCTCGGCCGTGACCGCGCCCCTGGAGCGGCAGTTCGGGCAGCTCGCCAACCTCAACCAGATGTCGTCGCAGTCCTCGGCCGGGTCCTCCGTCATCACGCTGCAGTTCAACCTGGACCTCGGCATCGACATCGCCACCCAGGAGGTCCAGGCGGCCATCAACGCCGCCGGCAACCTCCTGCCGAGCGACCTGCCGGCGCCTCCGGTCTACGCCAAGGTCAACCCCGCCGACGCGCCGATCCTGACCCTCGCGCTCACCTCGCGGACCCTGGCCCTGACCCAGGTGCGCGACCTCGCCGAGACGCGGCTCGCCCAGAAGATCTCCCAGGTCTCCGGCGTCGGCCTCGTGTCGATGGCGGGCGGCCAGCGGCCGGCGGTGCGGGTGCGCTTCAACGCGACGGCGCTCGCCGCCTACGGCCTCAACATCGACGACCTGCGCACCACCATCAGCAACCTCAACGTCAACACCCCGAAGGGCACCATCGACGGGCCGACCCAGTCCTTCACCATCAACGCCAACGACCAGATCCGGGACCCCGCCGCCTACCGGGACGCCGTCGTGGCCTACCGCAACGGCGCGCCGGTGCGGCTCTCGGCGGTGGCCGAGGTGGTGGAGGGGGCCGAGAACACCAAGCTCGGCGCCTGGATGGACACCACGCCGGCGGTGATCATCAACATCCAGCGCCAGCCCGGCGCCAACGTCATCGCGGTCGTGGACCGCATCAAGGCGCTGCTGCCCCAGCTCCAGGCGACGCTGCCGGCGGCGATCCAGGTGACGCCGCTCACCGACCGCACGGTGACGATCCGCGCCTCGGTCCACGACGTCCAGGTCGAGCTGCTCCTCGCCATCGCCCTCGTGGTCCTGGTGATCTTCCTCTTCCTGCGCTCGCTGCCCGCGACCCTGATCCCGAGCCTGTCGGTGCCCCTCTCCCTCGTCGGCGCCCTCGCGGTGATGGACCTGTGGGGCTTCTCCCTCGACAATTTGTCCCTGATGGCGCTCACCATCGCGACCGGCTTCGTGGTCGACGACGCCATCGTGGTGATCGAGAACATCGCCCGCCACGTCGAGGCCGGCGACAGCCCCCTCGAGGCCGCCCTCAAGGGCTCCCGGGAGATCGGCTTCACCATCATCTCGCTCACGGTCTCGCTGCTCGCGGTGCTGATCCCGCTCCTGTTCATGGGCGAGGTGGTGGGGCGGCTGTTCCACGAATTCGCCATCACGCTCGCGGCCACCATCGTGATCTCCGGCATCGTCTCGCTGACGCTCGTGCCGATGCTCTGCGCCCGGCTCCTGCGCCACGAGCCGGCCCAGGCCCGGGCGGCGGGCCGCCTCGCCTCGGCCGGGCGCCGGACGATGGATGCCGGCATCGCGCTCTACGGCCGGACCCTGCGGGGCGTGCTCGCCCGCCAGGGCCTGACGCTCCTCGTGGCGGTGGGGACGCTCGGGCTCACGGTCTACCTCTACGTCGTGATCCCGAAGGGCTTCTTCCCGGTCCAGGATACCGGCCTGATCCAGGGCATCACCCAGGCGGACCAGACCGTGTCCTACGCGGCGATGGCCGAGCGCCAGCAGCGCCTCGCCGAGGAGATCCTGAAGGACCCCGACGTCGTCAGCCTGTCGTCGTTCATCGGCGTCGACGGCCAGAACGTCACGCTGAATTCCGGCCGCTTCCTCATCAACCTGCGCCCGCGCGAGGAGCGCCGCGAGGCCGCGGGCGCGATCATCCGGCGCATCGCCGCCCGGACCGCGGACCTGCCGGGCATCGTCCTCTACATGCAGCCGGTCCAGGACCTCAGCATCGACACCGCGGTGAGCGCCACCCAGTACCAGTTCGTGCTGGAGAACCCGGACCTCGCCGCCTTCGACGCCTGGGTGCCGCGCCTCGTCGACCGGCTGCGCCGGATCCCCGACCTCGCCGACGTGGCGAGCGACCGGCAGGCGAGCGGGCTCGCCGCCTACGTCACCATCGACCGGGCGACGGCGGGCCGCTACGGCATCACCCCGGCCTCGGTGGACAACGCGCTCTACGACGCCTTCGGCCAGCGCATCATCTCGACCATCTTCACGCAGTCGAACCAGTACCGGGTGATCCTGGAGGCCGACCCCGAGCTCCACCGCACCCTCGCGTCCCTCGCGCGCATCTACCTGCCGTCCTCCACGGCCCAGAACGGGCAGGTGCCGCTCTCGGCCATCGCCCAGGTGAGCGAGCGCCGCGCGCCCCTGCTCATCAGCCATCTCGGCCAGTTCCCGGCCACCACCGTGTCGTTCAACCTCGCGCCCGGGGCCTCCCTCGGGCCGGCCGTGGAGGCGATCAAGGCCGCGCAGGCCGAGATCGGCCTGCCGGACAGCTTCCAGCTCGTGTTCCAGGGCTCGGCGCTGGCCTTCCAGGCCTCCCTCGACAACACGCTGTTCCTGGTGCTCGCCGCCATCGTGACGGTCTACATCGTGCTCGGCGTGCTCTACGAGAGCTTCGTCCACCCGATCACCATCCTGTCGACCCTGCCCTCGGCCGGGATCGGGGCTCTGGCCGGGCTGATGCTGTTCGGGCACGACCTCGACATCATCGGCATCATCGGCATCGTGCTGCTGATCGGCATCGTGAAGAAGAACGCCATCATGATGATCGACTTCGCGCTCCAGGCCGAGCGCGAGGACGGCATGAGCCCCCGGGACGCGATCTACGAGGCCTGCATCCTGCGCTTCCGTCCGATCATGATGACGACCTTCGCGGCGTTGTTCGCGGCGGTGCCGCTGATCCTCGGCACCGGCACCGGCTCGGAGCTGCGCCAGCCGCTCGGCCTCTCCATCGCCGGCGGGCTGATCGTGAGCCAGATCCTCACCCTCTACACCACGCCGGTGATCTACCTCGCCTTCGACCGCCTCGGCCGGCGCCTCGGCGGGCGGCGGCGGTCCGGGCTCGCCCCCGGGGAGGCGGTGCCGTGAGGGCGTCTGGCCGCGCGCGGCCCGGCGGCGCGCGTCCTGGCGTCGCGAGACCCGGCGGCGCGGGGCCCGGCGGCCGGGAGCGCTCCCGGGCGCCCGGCAGCCCGGCGCGGGGCGGGGTCCGGTGAACCTCTCCGCCCCCTTCATCCTGCGCCCGGTCGCGACCACGCTCCTCACCCTGGGCGTGCTGCTCGCCGGCCTGTTCGCGTTCCTGAAGCTGCCGGTGGCGCCGCTGCCCCAGGTCGACTTCCCGACCATCCTGGTCCAGGCGCAGATGCCGGGCGCCAGCCCCGACACGATGGCCACCACGGTGGCGGCGCCCCTCGAGCGACGCCTCGGCCAGATCGCCGACGTCGACCAGATGACCTCGACGAGCTCGGTCGGACAGGTCCGGATCGTGCTGCAGTTCGGCCTCGACCGCGACATCAACGGGGCCGCCCGCGACGTCCAGGCGGCCATCAACGCCGCCCGGGCCGATCTGCCGGCGGCGCTGCGCCAGAACCCGACCTACCGCAAGTTCAACCCGGCCGACGCGCCGATCCTGATCCTCGGGCTCACCTCGGCGACCCTCAGCCCCGGCGCGCTCTACGATTCCGCCGCGACGGTGCTGGCCCAGAAGCTCTCGCAGCTCGAGGGCATCGGCAACGTCGAGATCGGCGGCTCGTCCCTGCCGGCGGTGCGGGTCGAGCTCGACCCCGGCGCCCTGTTCCACTACGGCATCGGCCTCGAGGGCATCCGGGCGGCCCTCGCCAGCGCCAACGCCAACTCGCCCAAGGGCGCCATCGAGGCCGGGGACCGGCGCTACCAGCTCTACGCCAACGACCAGGGCCGCGTGGCGGCCGATTACCGCGACATCGTGGTGGCCTACCGCAACGGCGCGGGCGTGCGCCTGCGCGACGTCGGCCGGGTGGTCGACGGGGTCGAGGACCGGCGCAACCTCGGCCTCGTCAACGGCCAGCGCGGGGTGCTGCTGATCGTCTACAAGCAGCCCGGCGGCAACGTCGTCGAGACCATCGACCGCCTCAAGGCCTCCCTGCCCCAGCTCAAGGCGGCGCTGCCGGGGGACGTCGACCTCGTGGTCACGGGCGACCGCTCGATCACCATCCGGGCCTCCCTCAAGGAGGCCGAGCGCACGCTGCTGATCTCGGTCGGCCTCGTGATCCTGGTGGTGTTCTGCTTCCTGCGCTCCGCCCGCGCCACCCTGATCCCGGCGGTGGCGGTGCCGATCTCCCTCGTCGGCACCTTCGCGGCGATGTACCTGTGCGACTACAGCCTCGACAACATCTCGCTGATGGCGCTGATCATCGCGGCGGGCTTCGTCGTCGACGACGCCATCGTGGTCCTGGAGAACATCCAGCGCTACATCGAGCAGGGCCGCTCGCGGGTCGAGGCGGCGCTGCTCGGCGCCCGCGAGGTCGGCTTCACGGTCCTGTCGATGAGCCTCTCGCTCATCGCGGTGTTCCTGCCGATCCTGCTGATGGGCGGCCTGATCGGGCGGTTCTTCCAGGAATTCGCCGTCGTGCTGTCCCTGGCGATCCTGATCTCCCTCGTCCTCTCCCTCACCACCACCCCGATGATGTGCGCGCGCCTGCTGCGGCCGGACCCGCACGGGCACCGGCCGGGCCCGCTGTCGCGGGGGCTCGAGGCGGCCTTCGAGGGCCTGCTCGCCGGCTACCGGCGCACCCTCGGCTGGGCCCTGCGGCACGGCCCCGTCGTGATGCTGGTGCTGCTCGGGGCGGTCGTCCTCAACGTCTACCTCTACGTGATCGTGCCGAAGGGGTTCTTTCCCCAGCAGGATACCGGCCAGATGATCGGCGGCATCCAGGCCGACCAGCGCATCTCGTTCCAGTCCATGAGCGCCAAGCTCCGGAGCGCGGCCGCGATCGTGCAGGCCGACCCGGCGGTCGAGAGCGTGGTCGGCTTCACGGGCGGGCGCGGCACCAACTCGGCCAACGTGTTCGTGGGCCTCAAGCCCCTCGGCACCCGCGAGCCCATCGGCGAGGTGATGGCGCGCCTGCGCCCCAAGCTCGCCGCCATCGCGGGCGCCCGGCTCTACCTGTTCCCGCGCCAGGACTTCGCCGTCGGCGGGCGCCAGAGCTTCTCCCAGTACCAGTACACGCTCCAGGGCGACACCAGCGACGACCTCTACGCCTGGGCCCCGAAGCTCCTCGAGGTGATGCAGAAGGACCCAACCTTCACCGACGTCACCTCCGACCAGCAGCAGGGCGGCCTGGAGAGCCGCCTGGTGATCGACCGCGCGACCGCCTTCCGGTACGGCCTGACGCCCGACCAGATCGACAACACCCTGTACGACGCGTTCGGGCAGCGCCAGGTCTCGACCATCTACAACCCGCTCAACCAGTACCACGTCGTGATGGAGATCGCCCCGCGCTACCTCGAGAACCCCGAGACCCTCAAGCTGATCTACGTCTCGACCTCCGGCGCCCGCGCCCGCGGCTCGGCCACCTCCAACGCCGTCGCCGGCACGGTGTCGGCCACCTCCAACGCCGCCGGCACTGTGTCGGGCGCCGCGGATGCCGGCACCGCGGCCGCCGCGGTCGCGGCCGATTCCGCCCGCAACGCCGCCACCAACGCCATCGCGGCGAGCGGGCGCTCGAGCGCCTCCTCGAGCGCCGCCGTCAGCAGCGCCAAGGAGACCATGGTGCCGCTCTCGGCCTTCGCCCGCTTCGAGACCGGCACGGCGCCCGTGCAGGTGAGCCACCAGGGCCTGTTCGTCGCCACCACGCTCTCGTTCAACCTGGCGCCCGGCCGCAGCCTGAGCGACGCCACCGCGGCGATCGAGGCGCACATGCGCGACCTGCGCATGCCGGCGACGATCCACGGCGAGTTCGCCGGCGCCGCCAAGTCCTTCCAGGCCTCGTCCTCGCGCCAGCCGCTCCTGATCCTGGCGGCGCTGCTCGCCGTCTACGGGGTGCTCGGCGTGCTCTACGAGAGCTACATCCACCCGATCACCATCCTGTCGACCCTGCCCTCGGCCGGGATCGGCGCGGTGCTCGGCCTCATGGTGGCGGGCGAGGAGTTCGGGGTCATCGCCCTCATCGCGGTCATCCTGCTGATCGGCATCGTCAAGAAGAACGCCATCATGATGATCGACTTCGCGCTCGACGCCGAGCGCACGCGGGCCCTGAGCCCGCGGGAGGCGATCCACGAGGCCTGCCTCTTGCGCTTCCGGCCGATCATGATGACAACGCTCGCGGCGCTGCTCGGGGCGCTGCCGCTGATTCTCGACGGCGGCGAGGGGTCCGAGCTGCGCCGTCCGCTCGGCATCGCCATCGTGGGCGGCCTCACCGTGAGCCAGGTCCTGACCCTCTACACGACCCCGGTCGTCTACCTCTACCTCGACCGCCTCCGGCTCTGGGTCGGCCGCCGCCGCCGGGGCCCCGCGCCGCGCCCGGTCCCGGCCGCCGAATGACGCCGCCCCTATGACGCCACGCCTGTCGCGCGCGCCCCGCGTCGGGGCGGGGGCCCTCCTGCCGATCCTGCTCGCCGGCTGCCTCGTCGGGCCGGACTACGCGCGCCCCTCCGTCGAGACGCCGCCCGCCTTCAAGGAGGGCGGGGCGCGGCCCGCCGGCATGCCGCCCCGCGCCTGGCGCCCGGCCCGGCCGCGGGACGAGGCGGACCGGGGCGACTGGTGGCGCGTGTTCCGCGATCCCGCCCTCGACCGCCTGATCCGCCTGATCGACGTCGACAACCAGAATCTCCGGGCCGCCGTCGCCGCCTACCGGCAGGCCCGGGCGCTCGTGCAGGAATCCCGCGCCCAGCTCTTCCCGACGGTGCTCGGCGCGCCCGGCATCAGCCGCTCGAGCACGGCCGGGATCGAGCGCACGACCCTGACGCTCCAGGGCTCGGCGAGCTGGGAGCTCGACCTGTTCGGCCGCATCCGGCGCCTGATCGAGAGCGACGTCGCGGCCGCCCAGGCCAGCGCCGCCGACCTCGCGGCGGTCCGCCTCGCCAACCAGGCCGAGCTCGCCTCCGCGTACTACCAGCTGCGCTACCAGGAGGCGCTGCAGCGGCTCCTCGACCAGACCGTGCAGGCCTACCAGCGCTCGCTGGCGATCACCCAGAACCAGTACGCCGCCGGGGTCGCGGCCCGCTCCGACGTGATCACGGCCCAGACCCAGCTCCAGTCCACCCAGGCCCAGGCCATCGCGGTGGGGTTGCAGCGGGCGAACCTCGAGCACGCCATCGCGACCCTGATCGGCCGGCCGCCCTCGGAGCTGACGCTCGCCCGCGGCACCCTGCCGGTGCGCCCGCCGGGCGTGCCGGTGAGCGTGCCCTCGGACCTCCTTGAGCGCCGCCCCGACATCGCCGAGGCCGAGCGCCGCGTGCAGTCGCAGAGCGAGCAGATCGGCGTCGCGGTGGCGGCCTTCTACCCGACCGTCACCCTGTCGGCGAACGGCGGCATCGCGGGCGATCCGGCCCGCGCCTTCTTCTCGGCCGCCAACACCTTCTGGTCGGTGGCGGCCAACGGCAGCCAGACCCTGTTCGACGGCGGCGCCCGCACCGCCGCCCTCCAGGCCGTGGAGGCCGCCTACGACGCGAGCGTCGCGACCTACCGCCAGACGGTGCTCACCGCCTTCCAGGAGGTCGAGAACGGGCTCGCCGGCCAGCGCATCCTGACCCGGCAGGCCGCCGCCCAGGACGTGGCGGTGCAATCCTCCCGCCGGGCGGTGGAGATCGCCCTCAACGAGTACCGGGCCGGCACCCAGAACTACACCACGGTGGTGACCGCCCAGGCGCTGGAGCTGAACAACGAGGTCACGGCGCTCCTGATCCGGCTCAACCGCTTCACCAACGCGGTCGCGCTGATCCGGGCCCTGGGCGGGGGCTGGGACACCCGCAGCCTGCCGGGCGGGGAGGAGCTGAAGCAGTTCCGGCCGCTGCCGATCGACGACGGGCAGGCGCCGCGGCCCGACGAGTAGCCGCGGCCCGGCGAGGTGCCGCGGCCCGGTCCCGGGCCGCCCTAACCGGCGCGGCGCGGCCGCAGCCCCTGCAACTCGTCATGGTGCAGCAGCAGCACGTCGGTCGCCCCGGCGAGCTTGCGGGCGGCCGGCGTGAAGCCGGCATTCGACACCACGGCGGCGCGGTCGGCGTTCCAGTAGCCGCGGGCCGCCACCACCTCCTGCACGGCGCCGTTGCCGACCGGCTTCGCGTAGCGCTTGCACTGCACCACCAGGCGCACGCCGTCGCGCTCGGCCACGATGTCGGCGCCCTGGTCGCCGGCGGCCCGGGTGGTGCGGGCGTTCCAGCCGGCGCGCTCCAGGAGGGCGGCGCAGAAGCGCTCGTAGGCGAGGCCGTCGTCGGGCAGGAGGGCGGTCTCGTCCGGGACCTCGGCCAGGGAGGCGGCCTCCACGATGCCCAGCACCTCCTCCCAGCGCGCCTCCACGAGGTCGCCGTAGCCCTCCGCCTCCAGGCGCGGCAGGATCGTGCGCTCGGCGAAGTAGGTGCGCTCGCGCAGCCAGCCGTCCAGGATCTCGTTGCCGTAGGCGTCGACGAAGGTCTCCTGGCGGCGGCGCAGGCTCAGGGTGCCGGCGTGGCGCCGCGCGAGGGCGCGCACCCGCCGCCGGAAGCGGCCGCCGCGCCCGAGGCGATGCAGCACGATCCCCAGCACCACCACGCCCGCGACGGCGAGCGCGGCCCGGCCGAACCACAGGCTCGCGACGCCGCCGGCCACGATCGGCCAGAACAGGCGGTCGGCGATGCTGCGCGGCGCGGCCATGGAATCCCCTCCTCGGTGCCGCACTGTCGCTCCCGGGCCGTTGCGCGGGCACTAAGGGCGCGCGGGCGCGATGGCCGATCCGGGCGGCATCCACAGGCGACTTGGTGGGCGCGGCGCGGCTCGCGGCGCGGCGCGACCGGCGGGCGATCCGGGCGGGCGGCCGCTCACGGGAGCGTGTCGACGCGTCGCCCTCCGGGTGCTTGCGCGGCGGGCCGTCCTCGTCCGATCCTTGCATCCTCCACCCTTCGCCGGCCGGCGCGCGGGAGACCCCGGATGAAATCATGCTTCGCCGCACTGCTCGCCTGCGTGCTGGTGGCCGGCTCCGCCCTCGCCGCCGAGCCGGCGACGGAGGTCGACGTCGCGCTGGTGCTGGCCGTGGACGTGTCGCTGTCGATGACGTCCGACGAGCAGGCGGTGCAGCGGGACGGCTACGTGGCGGCCTTCCGGTCGGCAGCCGTGCACCAGGCGATCCACCAGGGCCTCGTCGGCCGGATCGCCGTCACCTACGTCGAGTGGGCGGGGGTCGGCAACCAGCGGGTGGTGGTGCCCTGGACCGTCATCGCCGGGCCGGAGGATGCCGGCGGCTTCGCGGAGCGGCTGGAGCAGAGCCCGCCGCGGCGCTCGACCTGGACCTCGATCGCGAGCGCCATCGACTTCTCGGTCGGGCTCCTCGGCAGCACCGCCTTCGAGGCGGGCCGGCGGGTGATCGACGTCTCGGGCGACGGCCCCAACAACCAGGGCCGGTCGGTCACGAAGGCGCGGGACGACGCCGTGCGCCAGGGCATCGTGATCAACGGCCTGCCGCTGATGATCCGCGAGCCCAGCGGGCCGTGGGACATCAAGGACCTCGACCTCTACTACCGGGACTGCGTCATCGGCGGCAGCGGCAGCTTCATGGTGCCGGTGCGCGAGCGCGAGCAGTTCGCGGCGGCCATCCGCACCAAGATCATCCGCGAGGTCGCCGACCGCGACGCCGGACCCCTGGTGCGGCCCGCGCAGGGCGAGCCGCGCGCCAACTGCTTCATCGGCGAGCGGCCGAACCCCGACTGGGATTGAGGCGCGTCCCGCCGCGCCGGGTCCGCGCGCGGGCCCGGCGAGGGTCGCGCGGCGCTCAGGCCTCGGCCGCGCCGGCGCGACGGCGGCGCGGGGCGGCCGCCTCGTCCGAGGCGGCCGGGCGGCCCTGCGACTTGCGCCGCTGCTGGCCCAGTCCCATCGTCTTGGCGAGTTCCGAGCGGGCCGCCGCGTAGTTCGGCGCCACCATCGGGTAGTCGGGCGACAGGTTCCAGCGCGCCCTGTAATCCTCCGGCGAGAGCCCGTACCGGGTGCGCAGGTGGCGCTTCAGCGACTTGAACTTCTTGCCGTCCTCGAGGCAGACCAGGTAGTCCGGCATGATCGACTTCTTGACCGGAACGGCCGGGGTGAGCGGCTCGGCCTTGGCGGCGGCGGGCCCGGCTCCGAGCGCCCCGAGGGTGCTGTGGACCGATGCGATCAGGGCGGGCAGGTCCGTCACCTGAATCGAGTTGTTGCTCACGAAAGCCGACACAATGTCGGCGGCCAGTTCGATGTAATCCGTCGACGTCTCACTCTCACCCATCATGCGGACCCTCTGTGCGGGCTAGATGCCAAAACCGCTTAGACATTCCCGCCTCAGGATTCGCATGCCGCGGAGCCGGCCTGTCTTAGCTGCCCTCAGCAACTATTGCGTCGGCGCCGTCGTCGCAAGAGAAAAAAGGAAAGAGGCGAGCCTTGTCGTCAAGCTCCGGTTGAATTTCTTGTTGAAGCCCCGGGGCGTGGAGCCTGTGCTGGCGTGAGCGTTGCCGTGGGTGGGCTCGATCTGAGGTGCTGTGGGGAGGGACCAGCGTGCACCTTGGGTTATGCCGGGCCCGCAGCCTCCGGGCGGGCGACACAACGCGAGAAGATCTCGCTGGTTCCCGGGCTTCCCCGTGGTCGCCCTACGCAATAAGGTGAAGCTCCCGCGGCCGGGTCCCGCAATTCCCGCGCCGGCAGGGCCAGTTGTGCGGGCGCGCACGAGCCGGGCAATTCTATCGCGGCCCATGGGGTTGCGCGATTCCCGGGTCCCGAGGCCTTGGCGGGGGACGTCCGCGCGGGCCTCGGGCCCGCCCCGGCGCGCGATCAGACCCGCGCCCGCTGCCTGTCGCCGGCCGGGTTCGGGGGGGCGACCTCCCGCAGCCGGGCGCCCCGCTCGAGCGCGGTCACGGCCAGGCAGCGGTCGCGGCCCCGCACCGCGTGCTCGCCGAGGGACCTCGCCCGGATGCCCTCCGGCATGCGCGGCAGCTTCGCCAGGAGGTCCCCGGAGATCAGCACCGGGGCGTCGAGGGTCCGGCAGAGCGCCTCCAGCCGGGCGGTGACGTTCACGGCGTCGCCGAAATACGCGATCTTGTGCCGGTCGACCCCGACCTCCGCGGTGACGACGGGGCCGCCGTGCAGGGCGGCGCGGATCTCCGGCACGGTGCCGAAGCGCTCCTCCCAGGCCGCCGCCTCGCGGGCCAGGCCGTCGCGGATCGCGAACACGCAGGCGACGCAGCGGGCGTCCTGGAGCCCCCGCGCCATGGGCCAGGTGATCAGCGCCATGTCGCCGATGAAGTCGTCGGTCGAGCCCTGGCAGCGCCGCACCGGCTCGGCCAGGGCGGCGAAGACCGTGCTGAGGAACGCCTGCGCCTTGAGGGCGCCGTGGGTCTCCGCGTAGGCGGTGGAGCCGACCACGTCGACGAACAGGAAGATGCGCTCCTCCTCGACCGGCTTGTGGTAGCGCCCGACCAGCAGGTTGACGAAGATCTCGGCGCCGATCAGGTCGCGCATGCGCACGACGAAGACCAGCAGGGCCGAGACCGCGAGCGCGTAGACGAGGACCCGCAGCGAGGGGATCACCGCCTCGGCGAAGGGCTCCGGGCTCAGGCCGGTGCTCCACACCACCACGCCGCCGATGGCGTGGCCGAGCGTGATCATCCCCACGTAGGCGAGCTCGGCGATGGGCACGTACAGGAAGGTCGGCAGCCGGCGCAGGCGGGCCTGGAGCCCCGGCATCAGGGTGCCCCGCTCCAGCGTCAGGGCGCAGGCGCCGGTGCAGAAGCCGTAGATCGCGGCGACGAGCGGGATGCCGTTCTTGAAGATGGCGTCGTAGAGGAGCCCCGCCCCCGCGCTCAGGAGCAGGATGCCGATCCAGAACCAGACGTGCTGCGGGATCGGGACCGAGGTGGGCCGCGCCAGGGCGGCGAGGCGTGCGAGCGCGCCCCGGGGCGGTGGGGCCGAGTCCTCCGAGGGGGTGCGGTCGAAGGGATCGGCACGCGACACGGCGGGGGTCTCCTTCGGGGAACACCCCGCGAACCGGGCCCGGTTCTCCGCGCGGTGTCACGGGGCTCGCAGAAAAATCACCCAGGATCAAGGAGGAGCGGGCAGGATGGCGAGACCACACCGCGCCGTCCCGCCCGGCCGTTCCGGGCCGCCCGGCAGTTCAGCGGTGATTCGCGCCGTTTTCAGGGCGCCGGCGCGCGATCCGGGATCTTGCGGGATCCCGGCCGGCGCCCGGATCTGCTGTGGGCGCAACCTGAGCAGGCAACAAGGAACCCTTTTCTCCATGGTTGCGTTTGGAGGGCGACCTCGAGCCCAGCCGGGAGATCCCCATGCAGTACCGCCTCGTCACCCTCGCGACCCTCGCGGCCCTCGCCGCGGTTCCGGCCCTCGCCGAGGACGTCACGGTGATCCGCCGCGACTCCGCCCCCGTCGAGCGCGACACCGTGGTGGAGAAGCGCTCGGTCGAGTCGACCGGCTCCGTCGGCGGTTGCGACACCAAGACGGTGAGGAAGACCAACGAGTTCGGCGACACCAAGACCGTCCACAGCGAGCGCTGCGACTGATCCCCGGCAGGGGAGGGGGCGGCCCGGGCCGCCCCGCGACGCAGACCGCCGGCCGCCGCGGCCGGATGCCTGGCCCCGCCGCGGCGCTACTTCAGCAGGCGGGCGAGCGCACGGCCGGCCGGGGTCCTCAGCTCCTTGGCGTCGAGCGTGCCGTCGTTGTCGGGGTCGGCGGCCTTGAAGCGGGCTTCCACCAGGGTGAGGTACTCGTCCTTCGTCAGGGTGCCGTCGTTGTCGGGGTCGGCCTGCTTCAGGTCCTTGCGGCTGACCCGGCCCTGGAGCTCCTTGGTGTCGAGGGTGCTGTCGCGGTCCTTCTCCAGCTTGTCGAACAGCGCCCCGGCCGCCGCCTTCGCCTCGGCGAGGTCGATGGTGCCGTCCGAGTCGGTGTCGACGGCCGCGATGGTGCGGTCGGTCTTGGGCTTGGCCAGCGCCTGGGCCGAGAGGGCGAGCGGAGCCGCCGCCAGGAGGGCGGTCAGCAGGGCGGCCTTGCGGAACGATGCAGTCATGATGGCGTCAGTCTCCGTCGCGGTGTCGTCGGCCGATGGGGCCGCGTGCCCTCCAGGCGGGCGCAACGGCCGGCACGGCGATCTCCTACCTAATCATCCGGCCAAGCCCGGCCAAGCCCGGAGCCCCGCCGAGCCCGGAGCCCCGCCGAGCCCGACACGGCCAAGCCCGACGCGGCCCGGCCGTGCGGCGGGGACGGGTTCAGGCCTCGACGCGCTGGGCCAGCACCTTGTCGACCCGGCGGCTGTCCATGTCCACGACCTCGAAGCGCCAGCCGTTGCGCTCGAAGTTGTCGCCGGCGGTCGGGATGCGGCCGAGCTGGAAGATCACGAAGCCCGCGAAGGTGGAGAAGTCGTCGCTGTCGGGGCGCTCGGAGAAGCCCAGGCGCTCGAAGGCGTCGACGGCCGGCATCATGCCGTCGATGAGGAGCGAGCCGTCGGCCCGCTCGACCACGCTCGGCTCGTCGTCGTCGGTCTCCGGGATGTCGCCCGCGATGGCCTCCAGGAGGTCGGTCTGGGTGACGATGCCCTCCAGGCTGCCGTACTCGTCGACCACGATGGCCATCCGGACGGGCTTGGCCTTGAAGGTCTCCAGGACCCTGAGGATCGCCATGCCCTCGTGGACCACGATGGGCTCGCGGATGATGGCGTCGAGGTTGATCGGCGTGCCGTCGAGGAGCTGGTTGAGGATGTCCTGCTTGCGCAGCACGCCCACGATCTCGTGGATCTCGCCCCGGCTCGCCACCAGCTGCTCGTGACGGCAGGCCCGGATCGTCGCCAGCACCGCCTCGCGGGAATCCTCCACGTCGATCCAGTCGACCTCGTGGCGCGGGGTCATGATGTCGCGGATGCGGCGCACGCCGATGCCGAAGATGCGCGCCACCGCCTCCTGCTGGGCCTCCTGGATCAGGCCGGCCTCCTGGCTCGCCGCGACGAGGAGCGTCAGCTCGGCCGGGGAGTGCAGCGAGTCCTCGCCCGAGCCGGGCTGGAGCCCGCACAGGCGCAGGACGCCGTTGCCGAGCCCGTTCAGGAACAGGATGGCCGGCCGGAAGATCAGCAGGAACACCCGCAGGGGGCCGACGATCGCGAGGGCGGTCCGCTCGCTGCGCTGGAGCGCCAGGCTCTTGGGCGCGAGCTCCCCCAGCACGATGTGCAGCGCCGTGATGATCACGAAGGACACCGCCACCGCGACGGCGTGGGCGCCCACGATGCCGAGCAGGCCCGGCAGCCAGGACAGGAGCGGCTCGATCAGGTGGGCGAGCGCCGGCTCGCCGACCCAGCCGAGGGCGAGCGACGAGATGGTGATGCCGAGCTGCGTCGCCGCGAGGTGCGCGTCGAGGTGGTCGACGGCCCGTTGCAGCGCGCTCGCCTGGGCCCGCTTCTCGGCGACGAGCTCCTGAACCCGGCTGCGCCGCACCGCCACGAGGGCGAACTCGGCTGCGACGAAGAACCCGTTCGCGAAGACCAGGAACACGATGGCGAACAGGCCGAGGCCCGTTCCCCAAGGATTGTCGGAGAAAATCACCGCCTCCCGTGGCGCAGACGGCCGCGCACGGTCGGACCGCAGCCGCGCCCCTCATAGCAAGTCTTCCCCCCGGCCGGCTATCCGCCGGATGCCGGAGCGGGCCGTCCTCCACCGGTACGGCCCGCGCGCCTCAGAGCACGACGTGCTGGCTGAAGGTCTCGGGGCGGAAGGGCAGCTTGAACTGCACGCCGATGCCGCCCTCGAGGTGGCGCACCACCGTGGCGAAGCGCTTGCCGGCCGTCACCACGCTGCCGACCTCCGGCTGCGCCGCGAGGGCGATGGCGGCCCCGGTCATCGACAGGTCGAGGATGGTGCCGGCCACGCAGGTGCCGTCGGGCAGGCGGACCTCCACGGCGGTCGCCGCCGGCACGATGCGGGCGTGGCGGCGCTGGTCGACCCGCTCGCCGGCGTGGGCCGCCGCCCAGGCGAGCCGCGCCGCGAGCCGTGCGCGCCGCTCGGGCCCGACCTCGACCGCGACCCGGAAGCCGTCGGGCATCGTGCTGCGGATCGTCCCCGAGAGGGCCCCGACGTCGTCGAGGTAGATCGTCACCGGATCCCCCGCGAGGCCCGCGACCGGGGCGACGATCTCGGCCTCGTCCAGCGAGAGGCTGCGGGCGAGGCAGCAATGCTCCTCGCCGCTCGCCATCAGGCAGCGCCCGCTGACCCGGAAGGCCATGGGCGGGACCGCGGGCGCGTCCGGGGCGGCGGCCAGGGCCGGATGCCCCGGGATCCCGGCCGGACCCTGCGTACTGGAATTGAAGATCATGGATGATACAACCCACGCTTTAGGTCCGTACGCTAACGGGCAATGCCGGGCGCCGCCCTCCCCCGGACGGGGTGACTTGCCGGGATGGTTAACGGGGCGTGACGATCCGGCGCCCCTGACCCCGGGGGAGAGACCTCGGGGACGGGCCCCGGCGGCGTCCCCCGCCGAGGGCGGCGCCGGCTCTCCCCTGGATGGCGCGCGCGTCGGGCCGGCGCCCGGTTGCCGGATGTTGGTGCACGGCCACGCTTCCTGCTAGGAAATCGGGCGCGCCGGCTCCGGGCGGCGCGCGGGGGCCCCGGACGGGGCGGCGCGCGCCGGGGATCGGCGCGGAGGTCGCGGATGAAGCTCGACGCGCTGACGCTGATGGCCGTGACGGTCTTCGTGACCTTCATCGTCGGCGTGCTCTTCCTCGTCTCGTGGAACCAGGCCCGGCGCACGCGCGCCCTCGGCGTGCTCGGCCTCGCCCACCTCGTGGGCGCGCTCGCCTCCGCGCTCCTGTGCGTGCGCGGCCTCGTGCCGGACTGGCTCTCGATCGGGCTCGCCAACGCGCTGATGCTCGCCGCCTACGGGCTGATCTGGGGCGGCGCCCGCGCCTTCGAGGGCCGGCGACTGCCCGTCCGCGCGATCGCCGCGGGCCCGCTCGCCTGGGCGGCGGCCTGCGCGGTGCCGGCCTTCTACGCCGCGATCGAGGCCCGGATCGCCCTGGCCTCGGGCGTCGCCGGCCTCTACTGCCTGCTCGCCGCCGGGGAGATCTGGCGCGGCCGGGCCGAGCCCCTGGCCTCGCGCTACCCGACCGCGTTCCTGCTCGCCAGCGAGGCCGTGCTCTACTGGGTCCGCATCCCGGCGACCTTCGTGGCCCCGCCGCCGCCCACCGGCACCCCGCTCGCGTCGCCCTGGATCGCCATCCTGTGCTTCGGGGCCCTGCTCTACACGGTGGCGGTCGCCTTCCTGTTCATGGCGCTCGCCAAGGAGCGCCTCGAGCGCGAGCAGCGCCTGGTGGCCGAGACCGACCCGCTCACCGGCGTCGCCAACCGCCGCTCCCTCGCGGCCCACGCCGCCCGGCTGCTGGCGGCGCGGCCGGCGGTGCTGCTGCTCTTCGACCTCGACCACTTCAAGCGCATCAACGACACCTGGGGCCACGCCGCCGGCGACGCGGTGCTGGTCGGGTTCTGCGCGGCCGCCCAGGCGGTGCTGCCGCGGCAGGCGGTGTTCGGCCGCCTCGGCGGCGAGGAGTTCGCCTGCCTGCTCCCCGGGGCGACCCAGGCGGAGGCGGACGCGCTCGCCGAGACGATGCGCCGGGCCATCGCGGCCATGCGCCCGGACCTGCTGCCGGGCCTCGCCGTCACGGTGAGCGTCGGGCTCGCCGCGGGCGGGCGCGACTTCGAGGCCCTGCTGTCCCGGGCCGACCGGGCGCTCTACCGGGCGAAGGCGCTGGGGCGCAACCGGGTGGTGTGGGCGGGGGCCGCGCTGCGGGCGGCGGCGTGACGGGGCGGGCCCTCGCCCGCCCCCGCCTCAGGGCCCCGGCGGCCGCGCGGCGTCGAGGGCGTCCCGCACCGCATCCATCGTCGGCCGCGCCGAGACGTCGGGCTGCACGCAGGCCCGCTCCAGGCGGCGCAGGGCGTCCGCTGCCGCGGGCTCCGGCGCGCAGAGCGCGAGCAGCTCGCCGAGGAGCAGGCCCCAGGCCCGCACCTCGATCCGCCGCAAGGCGTCGCCCGCGCGGCCGGCCGGCAGCCCGGAGGCCGCGCCGAAGTCGCTCAGCCGCGCCTCGCCCGCCGCGCCGTCCCAGACCACGTTGTGACCGTAGAGGTCGCCGTGGCCGAGCCCGCGGGCGTGCAGGTGGCCCGCGGCCGCCGCGACCGCGGTCGCGATGCGCACCGCGCAGGCCGGCGCCAGCCGCAGCCCGGGATCGTAGACGTCGCGGCTGCAGCTCGACAGGCTCGGCGGGCCGGCGAGCGGGCGCCAGCCGTCCGGCAGGAGCGGCATGACGAGGCCCTGGGCCCCGTCCGGGTGGCCCGCCAGCCGGCCGAGGCCGCCCGTCAGGTTCGGGTGCTCCCCGGCGGCCAGGCAGGCGGCCATCTCCCGCTCGGGGAGGCCGTCGCTCGTCATCGCGCCCTTGAACAGCTTGAGCGCCACGGTGCGCCCGGGCCCCGGGCCCTGCCGCCAGCGGGCGCGGTGCACCTGCCCGGACGCGCCCTCGCCGAGGCGCGCGCCGAGCGCGAGCCGCGACCAGGGCACGAGGGGCACGTCGGGCGGGACCGCCCCTGGCTCGAGGGGGTTTCCGGCCCACGAGACCCAGGCGAGGCCCGGCAGCGCGAGCAGCCATTCCGGAAGGGCCTCCATGCGGTTGGCCGCGAGCCGCACCAGTTCGAGGCGGCGCGCGCCCGCGAGCGTGGCCGGCAGCGCCGTGAGGCGGTTGCCCGACAGCATGAGCTTCTGGAGCAGCGGGCGCTCCCCCAGGCGGTCCGGCAGCCGCTCGATCCGGTTGTCCGTGAGGGTGAGCCAGCGCAGGGCGGGCGGAAGCGCCTCGCCCGGGACCTCGCGCAGGCCCGTCCCGCGGAACCCGATCTGGCTCAGGGACCGGCACTCCCCGAGCACCGGCGGCAGCCGCGCGAAGCGGTTGCCGGAGCAGAACAGCACCCGGAGCTTGCGGAGCCGGCCGAGCTCGTCCGGCAGGTCGCTCAGGGTGCCGCCGCTCAGGTCCAGGAGCTCGAGCGTGTCGGCGAGGCCGAGGATCTCGCGGGGGAACTCGGCGAGGCCGCCCGTGAGGCGCAGCTCCCGCGCCCCGGCGAGGTCGCCCCGCCGGAGCGCGTGCAGCACGTCGGACATCGGGGCCTGGATCGTCATGCCGTCGACCTGCGGGGCGAAGATGAGCGAGCCCCCGCGCCGCCTGGCGCGCCGCGGGCTCCCCGACGATCCTGTACAAGGGGCGGGGCCGGCCCCGCAACGCCGGCGCGGTCCCGCCCGCCGTCCGGGCGGCCGCCGGCCGGACCGCCCGCCCGGAGACCTTTCAGGAGTGGTCATGGACCCGTGGCACTCGTCGTGGCGCGCCTGGGCGCTCCTCTCGGCCGTCTTCGCGGCGCTCACCGCCATCTTCGCCAAGGTCGGCGTCGAGAACGTCCCGTCGGACTTCGCCACCTTCGTCCGCACGGTCGTGATCCTGTGCGTGCTCGGCGCGATCCTGGCCGGGACCGGCCAGTGGCAGCCGCTCGGATCGGTCCCGGGACGCACCTACCTGTTCCTGGTGCTGTCCGGCCTGGCGACGGGCGCCTCGTGGATCTGCTACTTCCGGGCCCTGAAGCTCGGCGACGCCGCCCGGGTCGCGCCCATCGACAAGCTCAGCGTCGTCCTGGTCGCGCTGTTCGGGGTCGCGGTCCTGGGGGAGCGCCTGTCGGGCCCGAACTGGCTGGGGGTGGGTCTGATCGCGGCAGGGGCGGTCCTCGTCGCCCACAAAGGGTGACGGCCCTCGTCCCGGGCCCCCTTCTATCCCCGCCGCATCAGCTCCGCCACCGCCTCCTCCTCGGCCGCCGACAGGCCGGCGGGCGGGGACGGCCTGCGCCGCCGGGCGAGGCGCCACAGGGCGAGCCCGCCGATGCCGACGACCAGGGCCGGCGTCAGCCAGAGCAGGGCGGTGTGCCAGGCCAGCACCGGGCGCAGCAGCACGAACTCGCCGTAGCGGCGCACCACGTAGGCGACCACGGCGTCGTCGCCGTCGCCCTTGCCGAGGCGCTCGCGCACGATCAGGCGCAGGTCGCGGGCGAGCGGCGCGTCGGAATCGTCGATCGACTGGTTCTGGCACACGAGGCAGCGCAGGCCCGCCGAGATCGCCCGGGCCCGCGCCTCGAGCCCCGGGTCGCGCATCACCTCGTCGGGCTGGACCGCGGCGGCGGGCCCGGCGAGCCCCAGGGGCAGCGCCGGCAGGGCGGCGAGGAGGCCGGCGAGCACCGGCAGGGCGCGGCGGAGGGGGGCGCGCACCGGCCTACTCCGCCGGCACCGAGTGGGGCGCCACCCGCTCGGGTCGCCGCGCCGCCGCGCGCAGGGCCGGCGCCCCGACCCGGAAGCGGCGGTCGGTGAGGGAGAGCCCGCCGCCGAGCGCCATCACGACGGCGCCGAGCCAGATCAGCAGGACCAGCGGCTTGTAGTAGAGGCGCAGGCCCACGCTGCCGTCGGCCTGGGTCTCGCCGACGCTGGCGTAGACCTGGCTCGCCCCGAGGGTGAGGAGGCCGGCCTCGCTCACCGACATGTTGCGGGAGGCGTAGAAGCGCTTGCCGGGTTCCAGGGTGCCCACCGGGTCGCCGTCCCGGGCGCGGATCGTCAGGCGCGCCACCGTCTCGGTGTAGTTCGGGCCGGTGCGGGGCACGATGCCGTCGAGGGCCGCCGTGTACGGGCCCGCCCCGATCCGCCCGCCCCGCGGCACGGTGGCGAGGGCCTCGACGCTCCAGGCCTGGGCGGCGATGCCGATCACCGTGATGCCGACGCCCGCATGCGCCAGCGCGGTGCCCCAGGCCGAGCGCGGCAGGCCCGCGGCGCGGCGCAGCGACAGCCCGAGGGAGCGGGCGCGGGCGCGGGTGAGGATCTCCATCGCGGCGCCGAGGATCAGGTAGGCGCCGAGCCCGATGCCGAGCGGCGCCGCCACCGGCCCGCCCCAGGTCAGCGCCACGGCGCCGAGGCCGAGCACGAGCGCGAGGCCGAAGGCGGCGAGCAGGCGCTGGCTCGCGGCCGCGATGTCCCCCCGCTTCCAGGCCAGGGTCTGGCCGAAGGGCACGACGAGGAGCAGCGGCACCGCGAGCGGCAGGAAGGTCAGGTTGAAGAACGGGGCCCCGACGGAGATCTTCTCCCCCGTCAGCGACTCGAGGACGAGCGGGTAGAGCGTGCCGACGAGGACGGTGGCGCAGGCCGCCGACAGGAAGAGGTTGTTCATCACGAGCGCGCCCTCGCGGGAGATGGGCGCGAAGAGCCCGCCCTGGCGCAGGCCGGGGGCCCGCCAGGCGTAGAGCGCGAGCGAGCCGCCGATGAACAGCACCAGGATGCCGAGGATGAAGGTGCCGCGGCTCGGATCGGTCGCGAAGGTGTGGACCGAGGTGAGCACGCCGGAGCGCACCAGGAAGGTGCCGAGCAGCGAGAGCGAGAAGGTCAGGATGGCGAGCAGCACCGTCCAGACCTTCAGGGCGTCGCGCTTCTCCATCACCACCGTGGAGTGCACGAGCGCCGTGCCGGCGAGCCAGGGCATCAGCGAGGCGTTCTCGACCGGGTCCCAGAACCACCAGCCGCCCCAGCCGAGCTCGTAATAGGCCCAGTACGAGCCCATGGCGATGCCCACGGTGAGGAAGCACCAGGCGATCAGCGTCCAGGGCCGCACCGCCCGCGCCCAGACCGCGTCGATCCGCCCCTCGATCAGGGCCGCGATGGCGAACGCGAAGGTGATCGAGAAGCCGACGTAGCCGAGGTAGAGGAGCGGCGGGTGGATCGCGAGGCCCGGGTCCTGGAGCAGCGGGTTGAGGTCCCGGCCCTCGACGGGCGCCGGGTTGAGGCGCGCGAACGGGTTCGAGGTCGTGAGGATGAAGAGCAGGAACACCACGGTGATCGCGGCCTGCACGCCGAGCGTGTTGGCCCTCAGCACCGGCGGCACCGCGTCCCGCGCGAGCGCGACCACGGCCCCGAACAGGGCCAGGATCAGCACCCAGAGCATCATCGAGCCCTCGTGGTTCCCCCAGACGCCGGAGATCTTGTAGATCAGCGGCTTCATCGAGTGGGAGTTCTCGAAGACGTTCTGGACCGAGAAATCCGACGTCACGTGAGCATACGTCAAGGCGCCGAACGCGAAAGCGATGCACACGAAGGTGGCGAGGGCCGCCGGGACGGTCACGCCGCGCAGCACCGGGTCCCCAGTGCGGCTCGCCCAGACCGGCATCACCATCTGCGTCAGCGACAGGGCGAGCGCCAGGGCGAGGGCGTAGTGACCAACCTCGATCAGCAAGGGAGCGGCCTTTCGGTAGGGGCGGCACGGCGCCCGGAGGGCGCGGCGGTGAGGCGCCCCGGGGCGGGGCGGCATCCTAGTCCGCTTCCGGGCCCGCGCCGCGAAGACCTTCCGCCGCATGCGCGCTTGCCGCCGCATGCGCGCGTGACGCGCGGACTGCCCGCGGGGCGCCCGGCGCGGACCGCCGGCCGGCGCGGACGCCGGGCGGGCTACTTGACGGCGGTCTGCGAGACCGTGCCGGGCGCCGCGCCCTCCTTCCAGCGGCCCTGCGCCTTCAGGGCATCGGCGACCTCGCGCGGCATGTAGGTCTCGTCGTGCTTGGCCAGCACCGTGTCGGCCCGGAAGACGCCGCCGGGCTCGAGCACCCCTTCGGCCACCACGCCCTGGCCCTCGCGGAAGAGGTCGGGCAGGAGGCCGCGGTAGCGCACAGGCACGGTCGAGCCGGTGTCGGTGACGGCGAATTCCACGCTCTCGTCGGGCCCGCGCCGCAGCGAGCCGTCCTTCACAAGGCCGCCGAGGCGGAAGCGGGTGCCGGGCGCCACCCTGTCGCCCGCCACCTCGGTGGGGGAGCGGAAGAACACGATGCTGTCGCGCATGGCCGAGAGCACGAGGCCGAGGGCCACGGCCAGGACGGCGCCGCAGACGGCGATGAGGACGAAGCGGCGGCGCTTGCGCGTCACGGCCGCGTCCCGCGGGCGGGCGGGCGCGGGGCCGCGCGGGGGCGGGGGGGCAGCGGCGCGGGCATCCTGGGCGTCTCCCGGCTCGCCGTCCCGGCGGACGGCTCTGGCGTCGAGGGCCGATCTCTACGCAGGTCGGCGGGGCTTTTCCACTCCGCCCTGCGGTCATCCCCGGGATGCCGCATCCCCCCGGCGTCGCGGCGCTCCGCCGGCCGGGCAGGAGAGCGTCGGTCCGGGAAGCGTCGGGCCGGGGAGCCCCGGCCCCGCGGCGAGGGGCGCGGGCGGCTCACCGGGCGGGCGCCTTCGCGGCTGCGGGCGGGAGCCCGAGCTCGCGGGCGACCGCCTCGAGGGGCGCGAGCGTCGCGGCGTCGGGGCCGAGGGCGGTCCGGGCCTGCGCGAGCGCCGTCTCGGCCCGCGGCCGCTCGCCGAGGACGCC
>NZ_QOWC01000016.1 GCF_003574465.1 Methylobacterium crusticola | reverse complement strand
GCCGGACGCCCGGCGGGATCAGCGGGGCCCCGGGCCCTCGACCGCCTCGGCCCGGGCGAGGAGGGGGCCGCGCGGCGGCGCGAGCGCCGCCCCGCCGCGGCCGGCGAGCGCGAACAGGCCGGCGGGCGCGACCGCGGCGATCTCCTCGGGGCCCGCGTCCCGGGTGATCACGACCAGGAAGGCGGCCTCGGCCGAGCCGGGATCGCGGAACGGGCGCGGCGGCGAGAACAGCGTGCCGACGCTCTGGACGAGGAGCGGGTGCGCGCTCCCGGCGACGCGCACCAGCCCCTTGAGGCGCAGCAGGCGCTCCCCCAGCGCCCCCGCGAGGTTGTCGAGCCAGGTCGCGACGTCGTCGTAGGCCGGCAGGCCCGCCGGGCGGGCGAGATGCACGGCGATGCGCGGGTGCGGCGTCGCGGCGGCCGGGAGGGCCGGCGCCCGCCCCGGCGCGGGCGCGAGGGACGCGAAGGCGCCCGCCACGGCGGCGGCGCGGTCGGCCGTCGCCACGATCTCGGCCAGGGGGTTCAGGCCCGCGGCCTCGGCCCGGGCGGCGGCGAGGCGCGGCGCCGCGACGAGGTCGGCCTTCGTCAGCACGATGCGGTGGGCGGCGGCCCACTGGGCGGCGGCCTCGGCGAAGTCGGCCGTCGCGGTGCCCCGCAGGGCGTCGAAGGTGGCGACCACCGACACGCGCATCCGGTACTCCGCCAGGCTCGCGAGCTGGCGCAGCACCGGACCCGGCCGCGACAGGCCGCTCGTCTCGAGGATGATCCGCCGGAGGGGGCCGGCGGCGCCGGGGCGGGCCGCGTGGAGGAGCGCGTCGACCGTGGCGGCGAGGTCGCTGCCGAGCTGGCAGCAGACGCAGCCGTTCGCCAGCATCGCCATCCGGGCCGGGCCGCCCTCCTCGCGCAGGATCGCGGCGTCGAGCCCGATCTCCCCGACCTCGTTGACGATGACGGCGGTGTCGGCCGCCTCCGGACGGGCGAGCACGTCGCGCAGGAGCGTCGTCTTGCCCGAGCCGAGGAAGCCCGTCAGGACGACGAAGTCGGGCCCGCTCACGGGGCCGCCGCCTGGCGGTCGTAGGCCGCCGGCACGTCCTCGGCGAAGCTCGCCCTGACGAGCGCCCGCACGTCGGCGAGCAGCTCCGCGGTGTCGTAGATCACCCCGTCCTTGATGGTGAGCGCGAGGCCGCGGTGCCACTCGACGGCGTTCGTGGCCTCGTTGAGCCGCATCGCCCCGGTGCCGTAGAGCAGCTTGAAGTCGGTGAGGGGGTTGTGGTCGTGGACCAGGAGGTCGGCGCGCTTGCCGACCTCGACCGTGCCGGTCTCGTCCTCGATGCCGCACAGGGCCGCGCCCTGCTGGGTCGCCGAGCGGATCACCTCCAGCGGGTGGAAGCCCGCCTCCTGCAACAGCTCCAGCTCGCGGATGTAGCCGAAGCCGTAGATCTGGTAGATGAAGCCGGAATCGCTGCCGGTGCAGACCCGGCCGCCGCGGTTCTTGTACTCGTTGATGAACGCCATCCAGAGGCGGTAGTTCTCCTTCCACTCGATCTCGTTCGTGGTCGACCAGCGGTACCAGTAGGAGCCGTGGCCGCCGCGCTGCGGGCTGAAGTAGTCCCACATCGACTTCCAGGTGTAGTCCTTGTGCCAGTCCGCCTGGCGCGCCCGCATCAGGTCGCGGTTGGCGTCGTAGATCGTGAAGGTCGGCACGAAGGTGAAGCCGAGCGCGAGGAAGCGCTCGAGCACCGCGTTCCACTTCGGTGAGCCGGGCGCGGCGGCCTGCGAGAACATCTGGCCGGAGACCGAGAAGCGGAAGTACTCGTCGTTGTAGTCGTAGTCGAGGGGGAAGTCCTGCACCACCCGGTCCTCGAACAGGGCCTCGGGCAGGCCGTAATAGTGCTCGGCGCTGGTCAGGCCCCAGCCGGCGGTGGTGAGCGCGTTCATGCGCGTCACCGCCATCTGGGCGTGGTGGCAGCCCGAGCGCAGGCCGAGCGCGCGGCACTCGTCGAGGGCGGCCTCCATGATGGCTGGGGGCGCCCCGAAGAACTTCACCCCGTCGGCGCCCCGGGCCTTGATCTGGCGCAGCCAGGCCCGGCCCTCGTCGGGCGTATGGACGAGCTTCAGCATGTCGTTCACGGCCGGGAAGTAGCAGTAGGCGAGGAGCCGCGGCGCCACGATGGCGTTCTCGGCCGAGCGCCGCTTCTGGTCGAGCATCCAGTCGAGGCCGTTGAACGAGCCCATCTCCCGCACCGTGGTGACGCCGTGGGCGAGCCAGAGCTTGTAGACGTAGTCGACCGGCGGCACCCAGCCGTTGGCGGCGTGGTAGGCGACGCCCGCGTGCGCGTGGCAGTCGATGAAGCCCGGCGTCACCCAGCGGCCGTGGCAGTCGATCTCGTGGTCGCCGGCGGCCGGGCGGCTCCCCGCCTTGGCGAGGGCGCCGGTGACCTTCTTGATCTGGGTGATGCGGCCGTCCTCGACCACGATGTCGGTCGGGCCGATCGGCGGCGCCCCGGTGCCGTCGATCACGGTGGCGCCCCGCAGCACGAGGCGCCGGAACGGCCCGGCGCCGCGGTCGCGGGAGGTTGCGGCCCGCACCGGGGGCTGGCCGGCCCCGGCCCGCTCCGCCGCGAGCTCGTTGCCGGGGAGGGGGGCGTTCGCCTCGTCGCTCATGGGAAACCTCCGTGTCGTCAGCGGGCGTAGCGGCGCCCGAGCAGCGCGGTGCCGAGCACCGTCAGCGCCAGGGTCGCGCCGAGCAGGATGAAGGCGAGCGCCGCGCCGAACGGCCAGTTCATGCCCTTCGAGAACTGGTCGTAGACGGCGGGCGCCATCATCTTGAATTGCGGGCCGCCGAGGAGCACGGCGGTGGCGTAGGTGTTCATGCACAGGATGAACACCAGGACGCAGCCCGCGACCGTGCCGGGCAGGGCCAGCGGCCAGACCACGCGGCGGAACACCGTGAGGGCCGGCGCGCCGAGGTTGGCGGCCGCCTCCTCGAGGCTGCGCGGGATGCTCTCGATCACCGAGGCGAGCGTCAGGATCATGTAGGGCAGCACCACCGCCATGGTGCCGACCACGACGGCACCCGGGGTGTAGATGAGCCGGACCGGCCCCGAGACGAGCCCGGTCGCCTGGAGGCCGGCGTTGATCAGGCCGTCGTTGCCGATGAGGCCCATCCAGCCCGCCGCCCGCACGACGTTGCCGACGAGGAGCGGGATCAGGGTCATGACCGTGACGAGGCTCTTCCAGCGGCTCTCCATGCGGGCGAGCCGGTAGGCGGCCGGGAAGCCGAGCGCCAGGGTGAGCCCGGTGCACAGGAGCGCCACCGCGAGCGTCGTCCCCATCACCCCGCGGTAGTAGGGGTCGGCGACGGCCGCGAGGTAGTTCTGCGGGCTCAGCGCCTCGACCATCAGGTCGGTCGCGCTGTAGCGGTTGAGCGAGATGCGGGCGAGCAGCAGCATCGGCCCGACCAGCAGGGCCGCGACCACGAGCACGGCCGGGAGCACGAAGGCGGCCACCAGACACTCCGTTTCCTCAAGGGCCCTCGGCGCCGGCGGGTCTCGCGCGGCGCCGCGCGGCGCTCAGCCGGCGCGGCCGGGGAGGCGCCGCGTCACGCCTTGAACTCCTTGTTCCAGAAGTCGAGGTTCGCGCCCTGCTGGGCCTGCATGTAGGCGTAGTCGAGGGGGTTGAGCCTGGCCGCCTGGGCCTCCGTCAGGCTGATCTGCCGGGCGAGGTCGGGCGGGAGCCTGGCGTCGCGGACGGTCGGCAGGTAGCCCATCTTGGCCGCGAAGGCGACCTGGGCCGCCGGATCGAGCATCGCGCTCAGGTACTTGAAGGCGGCGTCCTTCGCCCGCGAGTTCTTCGGGATGCCGGCCTCGAACAGGATCGGGATCGCGCCCTCCTCGGGGATCGCCGCCTCGACCGGGATGCCGGCGGACTTCCACATGAAGCCGCGGGCGAGCCACATCGTGGTGAGCCAGACCTCCTCGGACTTGAGCGCGGCGGCAAGCGCCTCGTTCGAGGGATAGACCTTGACGTCGCGCTGCTTCAGGTCGAGGAGCGCTGTCTTGCCCTTGGCGAAGTCGCCCATCGGGCCGCCGGCCGCCAGGTTGGCGCCGGCGAGGTTGTAGCTGTAGAGGATGTCCGAGTAGCCGACCCTGCCCTTGTACTTGGAGTCGAACAGGTCGGCGTAGCGGGTCGGCGGCGTCGTGACCTTGGCGGGATTGTAGAGCACCACCATCGCCGAGTAGATGTGCGGGATGGTGCCGGGTTTGCGGAAGATCGGCAGCACCTCCGACAGGCGCGGCACGGCGCTCTCCTGCACGGGCTCGAGCACGCCGAGCTGGCCCAGGATGTAGCTGTCGATGTCGTTGATGCAGGCGACGTCCATGCTGCCGCGGCGGCTGGCGCGCTCGGCGATGAGCTTCGTGCGCCGGGGATCGTTGTTGGCCACGTCCTGCGAGACCTCGATGCCCTGCGGCTTGAGCAGCGGCTGGTCGATGTTCTGCTGGAGGAGCGCGCCGTAATCCCCGCCCCAGGTGCCGACGACGACCGAGGCGCCCTCGGCCCGGGCCGGGAGGCCGCGGCCGGACAGGGCGAGCGCCGCCCCTCCGGCGACGATGGTGCGGCGGCTGAGGGTCATCGGCTCTCTCCTGTGGGGGCTTCGGGCGGCAGCACGCGGGCGGAGGCCGGGGTCCACTCCGCCCGCACGGGATCGCCGGGGCGCAGGCGCCGGCGCGGATCCTCCGGCGGCGGGGTCGGCGCGACGGCGACGAGGGCCCCGGTCCCGAGATCGAGGTGATACTCCGTGAGGGCACCGAGGTAGGTCAAGGCGGAGAGGCGCGCCGGCACCCCGGGGCCGTCCGGGCCGGCCGCGAGCGCGATGCGCTCGGGCCGCAGGGCCAGGATGCCGGGGCCCGCCGGCGCGGGCCCGCACGGGAGGGCGCCGCCGCCCTCGGTGCGGAACAGGCCCGGCGCCTCGACCCGGCCCGGGAGCAGGTTGCAGCGCCCCACGAAGCCCGCCACGAAGGGGCTGGCGGGCCGCTCGTAGAGGTCCTCGGCGCTGCCGACCTGGAGCACCCGGCCGTGCTCCATCACCACCAGCCGGTCGGCCATGGCGAGGGCCTCGTCCTGGTCGTGCGTCACCATCAGGGTGGTGAGGCCGAGGCGCTTCTGGAGCGCGCGGATCTCGAGGCCGACCTCCTGGCGCAGCTTGGCGTCGAGGTTCGAGAGCGGCTCGTCGAGGAGGAACACCGCCGGGCCGACCACGAGGGCGCGGGCGAGTGCGACGCGCTGCTGCTGCCCGCCCGAGAGCTGGCGCGGCAGCCGGTCGGCGAGGTGGTCGAGGCGCACGAGGCGCAGGGCCTCGCGGATGCGGGCGTCGCGCTCCGCCCGCCCGACCCGGCGCATCTCCAGGCCGAAGCCGACGTTGCCGGCGACGCTCATGTGCGGGAACAGCGCGTAGGACTGGAACACCATGCCGGTGTCCCGGGCGTGCGCCGGCAGCCGGGTGACGTCGCGCCCGCCGATGAGCACGCGGCCCGCGGAGGGCTCGACGAAGCCCGCCACCGCCCGCAGCGTCGTGGTCTTGCCGCAGCCGGAGGGGCCGAGGAGCGCCACGAGCTCGCCCTCCGCCACGGCGAGGTCGACCCGGTCGACCGCCGTGGCGGCGCCGTAGCGCTTCGACAGGCCCTCGAGGACGAGCGTGCCCATCACACCACCCTGGACAGCTTCACGAAGCGGTCGGTCACCAGCATCAGGGCCGAGACCATGACGATCTGCGCGGTCGCCACGGCGGCCAGGGTCGGGTCCATCCGGAATTCCAGGTAGCTCAGCATCGCGACCGGCAGCGTGGTGCGGCCCGGCCCGACGAGGAGGAGGTTGAGCTCGAGGTTCTCGAAGCTCGCCACGAACGAGAACAGGGCCGCCGCCACGATGCCGGGGCGCAGCATCGGCAGGGTGATGCGGCGGAACACCGTGAGCGGGCGGGCGCCGAGGTTGGCGGCGGCCTCCTCGGCGGCGGGGTCGAGGCCCGCGAGGCTCGCCGAGACGAGCCGCACCGTCCACGGGATGGTGATCAGCACGTTGGCGGCGACGAGCCCGCCCAGGGTCGCCTTGATGTCCATGTCGAGCCAGTCCTCGGCCCGCAGGTAGAACATGTAGAGCGCCGAGCCCGCCACGATCGCCGGCACGGCGAGGGGCGCGAGCAGCAGGGTGTTGAGGACGCCCTTGCCGGGCAGGCGCCCCCGCACCAGCGCCAGGGCGGCGGCGGTGCCCACCGGCACGCCGATCACGGTCGCGGCGAGGGCGATCTGGACCGAGGTCACGAACCCGCGGGCGAAGTCGCGCTGGCTCCAGGCGTTGACGTACCAGCGCAGCGTCAGGCTGTCGGGCGGGAAGGTCACGATCTCCTGGTCGAAGAACGAGATCGCCACCACCATCACGATGGGGGCGAAGACCACCGCGTAGGCGGAAGCGACCGCGAGCCCGAAGGCGAGCCGCCCGAGGAGGGCGGAGAGGACCGGCGCGGGGGCCGGGCGGAGGGACGCGACGCTCATGGGGCGGCGCCCGCCCGAGCAAGAGCGATGCCAGGGCCGGGGACGCCCGGGGCGGTGCCCGGGTTCATGGCCGGAAGCGCGCGCCGGAGAACATCGCGTCCCCGGTCGCCCCCCCGACCATCTGCGGCAGCAGCGCCTTCCAGGCCTCGAGCAGGTCGCCGAAATAGTCGGGGTCCGTCCGCAGCACCGTCTGCACCCCCATGCCGCGCATGAGGCAGACGGTGAGGTTGAGGATGATGCGGGCCTCCCGCGCGGGGCGGGTCTCGGCGTCGCAGAACGCGACCCAGATCCCGTCAAGGGCCTCGTGGAAGTGCCGGACCACCGGGATCATGCGGTCGCGCAGGTCCGGGTCGTTGCGGGCCTCCGTGATCATCTCGAGGGAGAGGTAGAAGAACCGGCCCGAGAACAGCCCCCAGAGGAAGTCGACGAAGCCCGGGAGCGGCACGCGTCCGTCCCGCACCGCCTCGGACGTCGCGCGGATCTCGGCCGTGCCCTCCTCGAGCAGGGTCTCCATCGCGGCCAGGATGATGTCGGCCCGGGTCGGGAAGTGATGCAGCAGCGCCCCGCGCGAGACCCTGGCGCGCTCGGCGATCTGGTGCGTCGTGGCGGCGTGGTAGCCGACCTCGAACATCTCGTCGAGCGTCGCGCGGATCAGGCGCTCGCGGGTGGCGATGCTGCGGATTTGGGGCTGGCGTGCGTGACGCGACACGCGGGGGACCTCCGTCGGCCGCCCCCGGGGCGGTCCGCTTAAAAAACAAGCTTGCCTGTTTTTTTCCCACTGTCCAGTCTCGACCGGTGCCGCGCGGCATCGCGCCGGGGAGGAGCCCGATGGACGATTACCAGAACCGCAGCTACGGCGAGATCCCGGTGGGCTTCGGGGCCCGGCCCGGGATCGTGGTGGTGGATTTCCAGGTCGGCTTCACCGACCCGCAATACCCCCTCGGCGGCGCGCCGCTGGTGCGGCGGGCGGTCGAGAACACGGCGCGGCTGCTCGCGGTCGCGCGCCGGGCCGGCATCCCGGTCGCGAGCTGCAACACCGCCTACATGAGCGAGCGGGAGATGCCGTACTGGAAGATCACCGCGGTGCGCGAGACCTTCCTGCACGGCCATCCGAGCGTCGCCCTCGATCCGCGGATCCACGACCCGGCCTACGACCTCGTGGTCTGCAAGAAGGGCCCGTCGATCTTCTTCGGCACCGGGGTCAGCGACTACTTCGCCAAGGAGCGGGTCGACACCGTGATCGTCACGGGCTGCAACACGAGCGGCTGCATCCGCGCCTCCGCGATCGACAGCTTCAGCCACCGCTACCGCACGATCGTGCCGGAGGATTGCGTCGGCGACATCGAGGAGGGGCCGCACCGCGACAACCTGCGCGACCTCGGCCGGCGCTACGTCGACGTCTCGGACCTCGCGACGGTGCTGGGCCAGATCGAGGCCTGGCAGCGGCAGAACGCGGCCTGAGCCGGCACGCCGCGCCGGCGGCCCCGCCGCGGGCGACCGGCCCCGCCGCGGGGCCGCCGGCGCGATCCGATCGAACGCCCCCGGACACCCTGGGCCGCAGGGAGACCGCCATGACAGCCGACCTCGTTCTCTTCCGCAACGCCCGCATCCTCGACGGCCGCGCGGACGAAGCCCTGGAGGGCCACGACGTCCTGGTCGAGGGCGGCACGATCCGGGAGGTGTCGGACGCGCCCCTCGCGGCGGCCTCGGCCCGGGTGGTCGACCTTGCGGGCCGCACCCTGATGCCGGGGCTGATCGACTGCCACGTCCACGTCATCGCCACGGTGGCGGACCTCGGCGCCAATGCCGAGCTGCCGAGCACGCTCGTCGCCCTGCGGGCCGCCCGGATCATGCACGGGATGCTGATGCGCGGCTTCACCACCGTGCGCGACCTCGGCGGCGCCGACCACGGGCTGGTGATGGCCATGGAGGAGGGGCTGATCGCCGGGCCGCGGCTCGTGATCTGCGGCAAGGCCCTGTCGCAGACCGGCGGCCACACCGATTACCGCGGGCGCTTCCACGCCCGCGACGTCGGCTACTACGCGACCCAGGCCGGCGCCCTGGGCCGGGTCTGCGACGGCGTCGACGCCGTGCGCCGGGTCGCCCGGGAGGAGATCAAGGGCGGCGCCGCCTTCATCAAGATCATGGCGAACGGCGGCGTCTCCTCGCCCACCGACCCGATCGCCTCCCTCGGCTACTCCCGCGACGAGATCGCGGCGGCGGTGGAGGAGGCCCGCAACGCCCAGACCTACGTGGCCGCCCACCTCTACACCGACGAGGCGATCCGGCGGGCGGTCGAGGGCGGCGTGCTCTCGGTCGAGCACGGCAACCTCGTCACGGCGGAGACCGCCCGGATGATCGCGCGGGCCGGCGCCTTCGTGGTGCCGACGAACGTCACCTTCGACGTGCTCGCCCGGGAGGGCGCGGGGCTCGGGCTGCCGCCGGTCTCGGTCGCCAAGATCGAGGACGTGCGCAGCGCCGGCCTCGCGGCCCTGGAGACGCTGCGGGAGGCCGGCGTGATGATGGCCTACGGCTCCGACCTCCTGGGCGAGATGCACCGCCACCAGTCGGAGGAGTTCGTGCTGCGCGGCCGCGCCCTCCCGGCCATCGAGGTGATCCGCGCGGCCACGGTCGACGCCGCCAAGGTGGTGCGCCTGGAGGGCAAGGTGGGCGTCGTGGCGCCGGGCGCCCACGCCGACCTGATCGTCGTCGACGGGGATCCCCTGCGCGACCTCGCGCTCCTCACCGGCCAGGGCCGGCACATGCCCGCCATCATGAAGGCCGGGACCTTCGCCAAGATGACGCTGCCGGCCTGAGCGGCGCATCGCCGCCCGCCCCCGCCGGTCCGCCCCCGGGCGCGCGTCGCCCCGGCCCGGCCCGCCCGGAGGCCCGCGGGCGTGGCGACCGATTGGTTGCTGCGAATCAGCCACGACAGACCGAGTCAAGTGCCGTCAAATCGAGTCATGTCTTCGCGCCGCCTCGTCGACCCGCGAACCAGTCTTGCGCGAACCGCGTTTTGGCATTTTAATGGACTTCCCGCTGTGCCCTCGGCCTCGCTGCCGCACGGGACGCCGGCCGGAGGCACCGATGCGTTCAGGGTCGATGACGGACAGGGCCGGGCGACCGGCCTGCGTCCCGGGCGCGGGGTGCGCCCGGTGACCGTGTGGCACCCTGCCGCCTCGGCGGCGCTCGACGCCCTGGCGCTGGCGGTCATCGTGACCGACCGCCAGGGGCGCGTCCTGCACGCCAACCGCGAGGCGGGCGAGATCCTCGGGCGGACGCCCGGGACGGTGACGGACCTCGGCGCCCTCGGCGCGCGCAGCGCGGAGGGGCGGGGGCGGCTCCTGGCGCTGATCCAGGCGGCCTGCGACCGCGGCGGCGCGGCGGGCGGCTTCCTGCACCTGCCGGGGCGCGGCGCCGGGGACCCGGGGGTCTCGGTCTGCGTCGTGCCCCTGAGCGAGGATGACGGGCCCGGCCGGGCCATGATCGTGGCGCGGCTGCTGCGCCCGCCCGCCCGGGCCGAGGCGCAGCTCAGGACCCTGTTCGGCCTGACCCGCGCCGAGGCCCAGGTCGGGGCCGCCCTCGCCCGGGGGGCGTCCCTCGTCGAGATCTCGGAGGCGCTCGGCACCAGCCTCACCACCGTGCGCACTCACGTCGCGCGCATCTTCGTCAAGACCGGAACCCGCCAGCAGAGCCAGCTCGTGGCCCTGGTGGCGGCCTTCCAGCTCCCGGTGGCGAGCGACGGCGATGCGGCGCCCGCCCCCGCTCAGGCCCTGAGGTCGAGCCGGTAGGCGTAGGCGTCGCCCCGGAACAGCCCCTCGACGTACTCGACCATGCGGTCGTCCCGGGCGTAGGAGCAGCGCTTGATCAGCAGGCAGGGCAGCGGCTCGGTGAACCCGAACACCGCGCACTCGGCGGCGTCGGGCGTCGCCGCCTCGATGGTCTGGCGGCAGCGCACCAGGGCGGCCCCGTGGCTCCCCAGGAAGGCGTAGACCGAGCCGCTCAGGTCCGCCTCGGCCATCTCCGGCACCACGCCGAGGTCGTACCAGGCCACCTCGCGCGAGAGCGGGATGCCGTCGCCGCGGCGGATGCGCACGAGCTTGAGGAAGGGCGCCGTCGAGGGCTGGCCGAAGATCGAGGCGATCGAGCGGTCGTAGACCACGACCCGCTCGATGATCTCGGAGGAGGGCACGCGGCCGATCTCGCGCATCTCCTCGGTGAACCCCTTCAGGCGGTCCATGCCGGGGCTGAGGCGGGTCCGGCCGGCCTCGACGATGAAGCCGAGGCGGCCGTGGGCGCTGAGGAAGCGCTGCCGGCGCAGGGCATCGTAGCAGCGCTGCACGGTGGTGCGGCTGATCCCCATCGCCTCCGCGAAGGGCCGCTCGGCCGGGAGCGTCGTGCCGGCGGTCAGCGTGCCGTCCTCGATCAGGGCCCGCAGCTGCTCCTCGAGCTGCTGGTACATCGGCTTGGCGGTGTCCTGGCGCAGGCGCACGAGGGTCGTGAGCACGGGCCGCTCGGCCGGGGCGGGAGGCGCGCGGCCGGCGGCCGGCGCGGGAAACCTGCCGGCGGGAGACTTGTCACGCATGAGCGGGCGGGAGAGGTCTGGCCTGGCGCCGGCGCGGCGCGCGGTCCGCGGCCCGGCGCCGCGATCGTGCCGACGGGTCAGCCGGCGCGGAACGGAAACTCGGATCTGCATGGGGCATCGCGATGGTGGACAAACCGACTCTCTTCGTCCTCGGCAGTTTCGTGGCCGCCTGTTCTGCCACGGTTGCGCGCCTGCCGCGAGCCGGCGAGTCCTTGCAGGCACAGTCTTTCCTGATCGAGCCCGGGGGCAAGGGCCTCAACCTCGCGGTCGGCGCCCGCCGCCTCGGGGCCGCGGTCGACGGTCTCTTCGCCATCGGGGACGACGCCTTCGGGAACCTGGCGGAGCCGGCCCTGCGCCGGGCCGGCCTGCCGGTGGCGATGCTGCGCCGCCTCGAGGGCGCGACGGGCGCCGGCATCGGCTTCACGGACGCGGCCGGGGAGAACTGCCTCGCGGTCTTCTCGGGCGCCAACGCCCGCCTCGGCGCGCGGGAGGTGCGGGCGGCGTCCGCGGCGCTCGCGCGGTCCGCCTGCGTGCTGGCGCAGTTCGAGATCGGCGACGCGCCCGTGGCGGAGGCGTTCCGGATCGCCCGCGCGGCCGGCGTCGCGACCCTGCTCAACCCGTCGCCGTTCCGGATGCCGGATCCCGGGCTCCTGGCCGACACCGAGATCCTGGTCGTCAACGCCGTGGAGGCCGCCGCCTTCCGGAGCGCCCTCGGCCTCGCCGGCCCCGAGCCCGGCGGCAGCCCGGAGGAGGGGATCTGGGACGCGCTGACGGCGGCGCTCCTCGAGCGCGGGCCGCGCCTCGTGGTGGTCACGCTCGGCGCGAGCGGCGCGCTCGCCCGCGCCCGCGGCGGCCCGGTCCTGCTCCAGCCCGCCTTCCCGGTGGTGCCGGTCGACACGCTCGGGGCAGGCGACGCCTTCACGGCCGGGCTCGCGGTCGGTCTCGCCGAGGGGCGCCCGCTGCCCGAGTGCCTGCGCCGCGCCGCCGCCTGCGGGGCCTGCGTGGTGCGTCGGCCGGGCGTGTTCGACGCCCTCCCGGACGAGGCCGCCCTCGCGGCCATGCTGGCCTCCGCCCCGTGACGCCCGCCGCTTGGCCGCCCGGCCGCGCCGCGAGCTTGACTGCGCCGGCGCCGGCCCCCTATCCGGGCGGCGCCGCCGATCCGGAGAACCCCCATGAGCCAGGCCGTCCTCAGTCTCGCCCGCATCCTGGTCGTGGTGCTGTTCGTCGTGTCCGGCTTCGGCAAGCTGATGAACCCGGCCGGGGTCGCGGCGGCCGTCGCCGGCAAGGGGCTGCCCTACCCGCAGGTGCTCGCCTACGCGACCATCGCGGCGGAGCTGGGCCTCGGCCTGCTGATCGCCCTCGGCCTCTACGCCCGCGCCGCCGCCGTGCTGCTGGCGCTGTTCACCGCGGCCACGATCGTGGTGTTCCACAACTTCTGGACCATGGCCGGCGAGGCCGCCCGCACGAACCAGATCCAGGCGCTCAAGAACCTGTCGATCATCGGCGCGCTCCTGATGATCGCGGCGGCGGGCCCGGGCCGGTTCGCCCTCAACCAGCGCTGAGCCGCCGCCGCGGCCCGGCGGGGCGGCGCGCGGACGGCCCCGGGCGCGGACGCGCGACGTGCCGGTGCGGAAGCCCGCTGCCGCGCGTCGGAACGGCGGCGGCCCCGGCACGTTGACCGGCCCTCTGGGCGACGCTGGAAGCGATGGGCGAGAGGCATGGCCGCGGACACACCAGCGCCTGACGGCGGGCCCCCGGGCGGGGGCGTGAGCGAGGCGTTCCGCAGCTTCGCCGACGGCGCGTCGCTGATGATCTGGCGCACCGACCCCGAGGCGCGCTGCGTCTACGTGAACCCGGCCTGGACGGCGTTCCGGGGCCGCGAGGCGGCGGCCGAGTTCGGCGAGGGCTGGAAGGAGGGCCTGCATCCCGAGGACCGGCCCGGGCACGAGGCCGCGATGACGGCGGCCTTCGCCCGGCACGATCCCTTCTCGGTGGAGTACCGCCTGCGCCGCCACGACGGCGATTTCCGCTGGGTCCACGGCCACGGCCACCCCTTGCGGGAAGGGGGGGCGTTCGTGGGCTACGCCGGGTCCTGCTTCGACATCACGGCGCGCAAGGGCTCGGAGGAGCACGCCGCCCAGGCGCTGGCCGAGAAGGAGGCGCTCCTGGCGGAAGTCTACCACCGGGTGCGCAACAACCTCCAGGTCACCGTGAGCCTGATCGGGCTCTACGGCCGCGCCGCGCCGCCGCCCTGCCGCCCGGTCTTCGACGCCCTGGGCCAGCGGGTGCGGGCGATCGCCCTGGTGCAGCAGCACCTGCACGAGGCGCCCCAGATCGCCAGCATCGACCTTGCCGACTACCTCGCCCGCCTGGCCGAGGGCCTGTGCCAGCTGCGCCGCCCCGGCCGCGTCGCCGTGACGGTCGCGGCGCAGCGCACCGCGCGGCTCCACCCCCGCACCGTCAACGCCCTCGGGATGATCCTCGCCGAGGTGGTGGCCGAGTGCCTCGACGGCACCGGCGAGGGCGTCCCCTGCGTGACGGCCGTCACCGTCCCGGCCGGGCCGCCGGGCGAGCCGGTGCGGGTGCGCATCGTCTCGGGGGGTCTCCAGGGCCATCCCGAGGGCGTGCCGAAGCTCGGCCCCCGCCTGATCGCCGCCTACGCGGCCCAGGCCGAGATCGCGGTGTCGGGCAACGGCACGCCCGAGGCGCCCCTGGAGCTGGCGCTCCCGGACGCGACGCCCTGAGGGGCATGCGCGCAGGGCCGCCGGGTTCGCGCCGCCGCGCTGGCGGCAACGCCCCCCTCCGCCTAT
This sequence comes from Methylobacterium crusticola, assembly GCF_003574465.1. Classification (GTDB taxonomy): domain Bacteria; phylum Pseudomonadota; class Alphaproteobacteria; order Rhizobiales; family Beijerinckiaceae; genus Methylobacterium; species Methylobacterium crusticola. The sequence goes on along the minus strand of NZ_QOWC01000016.1, from coordinate 55,468 downwards.
ATCCCGGGCTCGCAACCCCGTCTCCCACGCCCGGTCCCCATGCTGCCGCCCATCGACGAGATCGTCTCCAATTTCGAGTTCCTCGACGAGTGGGACGACCGTCACCACTACCTGATGGAGCTCGGCCGCAAGCTGCCGCCCCTGCCCGACGAGGCGCACAACGAGGCCAACCGGGTGCGCGGCTGCGTCAGCCAGGTCTGGCTCGAGACCCATGTCGACCGCTCGGGCGCCGAGCCGCGCCTGCACTTCCTGGGCGACAGCGACGCGCACATCACCAAGGGCGTGGTCGCGGTCCTGATCGCGTTCTTCGACGGGCGCACGGCCACCGACGCGGCCCGGGCGGACGCCCTCGGGCTGTTCCGGCGGCTCGGCCTCTCCGAGCACCTGACGGCGCAGCGCTCGAACGGGGCCCGGGCCATGATGGAGCGCATCCGGGCCGACGCCGAGGGAGTCGCGGCGGCGGCGTGACGCCGCGCACATCGGCGGCGTGACGCCCCCGCAGGGCCGCGTCCAGGGCCGCGTCACTTGCGGCCGGCCCCGCGGGACGGCACATGGCGTGGACCGCTCGACGCGCTTCCGGTGCCCGCATGACGATTTCCCTCCGCCCGCCCGCCGCCGCCCCGACGGCGCCCGCCCGGCCCGTCTCCGTCACGGTGCACGGCCGCATTGTCACGGATCCCTACGCCTGGCTGAAGGCGCCGAACTGGCGGGACGTGCTCAAGGACCCGGACACCCTGCCGGCGGAGATCCGCGCCTACCTCGAGCAGGAGAACGCCTACGCGGAGGCGGCGCTGGCCGACACCGCGCCCCTGCGCGAGACGTTGGTCGCGGAGATGCGCGGGCGCATCCGCGAGGACGACGGCAGCGTGCCGGAGACGGACGGGCCGTTCGCCTACTACACCCGCTACCGAGAGGGCGGTCAGCACCCCCTCGTCTGCCGCCGTCCGGCCGACACGGTCCCGGCCGGCGAGATCGGCGACCTCGCGGGCGACCTCGCGGGCGACCTCGGCGCGGCGGGCGAGGCGATCCTGATCGACGGCGACCGGGAGGGCGAGGGGCTCGCCTTCTTCAGCCTCGCGGACGCCGCCCACTCGGACGACCACGCGCTCGTGGCCTGGAGCGCCGACACCAAGGGCTCGGAGCTCTACACCATCCGGGTGCGCGACCTCGCCACCGGGGCGGACCGCGAGGACGCCGTCGTGGCGACCACCGGCGAGGCGGTCTGGAGCCGCGACGGCCGCGCCTTCTGGTACGTCGCGGTCGACGCCAACCACCGGCCGGCCCAGGTCCTGCTCCACCGCCTCGGCAGCCCGCAGAGCGAGGACGAGATCGTCTACGAGGAGTCCGATCCGGGCTTCTTCGTCCACATCGACGCGACGCAGTCGGGCGCCTTCCTGACGATCACGGCGAGCGACCACGAGACCGCCGAGGTCCACCTCGTCGACCGCGCCCGCCCGAACGGGGCCTTGCGGATCGTGGCGCCCCGGGAGCCGAAGCTGATCTACTCGGTCGAGCACCGGGGCGACGAGCTCTTCATCCTCACCAACGCCGACGGGGCGGAGGACTTCAAGATCGCGGTGGCGCCCCTCGAGCAGCCCGGCCGGGCCGCGTGGCGCGACCTCATCCCGCACCGGCCCGGCGTGATGATCCGCTTCCAGCACGTGCTTGCCCGCCACCTGGTGCGGCTCGAGCTCGAGAACGCCCGGCCCCGGCTGATCGTGCGCGACGCCCTGAGCGGGGCCGAGCACGCGGTCGCCTTCGCGGAGGAGGCCTACTCCCTCGGGCTCGCGCCGGGCTACGCCTTCGACACCGACCTGATCCGCTTCAGCTACTCGTCGATGACGACCCCGGCCGAGACCTACGATTACGACGCCGTGACGCGGGCGCGGTCCCTGCGCAAGCGCCAGGACGTGCCGAGCGGCCACGACCCGGCGTCCTACGTCACCCGCCGCCTGTTCGCGACCGCGCCCGACGGCGAGACCGTGCCGATCTCGCTCCTGCACCGCCGCGACCTGCCCCTCGACGGCACCGCGCCGCTCCTCCTCTACGGCTACGGCTCCTACGGCACGCTGATGTCGGCGTCGTTCCGCACCAACCCGCTCTCCCTCGTCGACCGCGGCTTCGTGTACGCCATCGCGCATGTCCGCGGCGGCACCGAGAAGGGCTGGCGCTGGTACATGGACGGCAAGCGCGAGAAGAAGCCGAACACCTTCTCGGACTTCGTCGCCTGCGCCCGCGCGCTGATCGAGGCGCGCTACACCGGCCCGCAGCGCATCGTGGGCCATGGCGGCAGCGCCGGGGGCATGCTGATGGGCGCGGTGGCGAACCTCGCCCCGGAGCTGTTCGCCGGGATCGTGGCCGACGTGCCCTTCGTCGACGTCCTCAACACGATGCTGGACGGCGAATTGCCGCTCACGCCGCCGGAATGGCCCGAATGGGGCAACCCGGGCACCGACGAGGCGGCCTTCGAGACCATCCTGTCCTACTCGCCCTACGACAACGTCGCGGCCAAGCGCTACCCGGCGATCCTGGCGCTCGGCGGCCTCACCGACCCGCGCGTGACCTACTGGGAGCCGGCGAAGTGGGTCGCGCGCCTGCGCGCCACCATGACGGGGGGCGGGCCCGTCCTCCTGCGCGTCAACATGGATGCCGGCCACGGCGGCGCCGCCGGGCGCTTCGACCGGCTGGAGGAGGTCGGGCTGATCTACGCCTTCGCGCTCGCGGCCGCGCCCCCGGCCGCCGGGCCGGCCGCGTGAGGGCGCGCACGCCCCGGGACGGCGGCCGGGTGCTGGCGGCCGGCCTCACCCCGGCGGGGCCGCGGACCGCCCCGGGCCGGCGCGCCCGCCCGCGGCCGGCCACGCCGCAAGGGCGAGGGAGGCCGCCAGGAGGGCGGTGATCCCGGCGGCGGGCAGCGCCAGGGCGAGGAGGCCGTGGGACAAATAGGCGGCGCTGCCGCCCGCCGCGCCGGCGAGCAGCGCCGCCCAGGTGCAGGCGTCCGGGAGCCAGCCGAGGGCCGGTCCCCTGCGGGCGAAGGCGAGGGCGAGGCCGTGGCTCAACGCGAACAGCGTGCCGGTGACGAAGGTGACGCCGGGGCGGAACCCGGCGACTCGGCCGAGGGCGGCGTTCTGGGCCCCCATGGCGGCGGCGAGCAGGGGGGCGGCGAGCCGCGGCTCGGGCAGGGCCGTCGCGGTGGCAAGGGCGAGCAGGAGGGCCGCCGCCTCGGCGGCCAGCACGGCGGCGGTCGCCCAGCGCTCCGGGACCAGGATTGCCGCGAGGCTGCCGGCGAGCCCGCCGGCCACGAAGGCGGCGAGCAGGAGACCGATCTCGAGCGCCACCCCGGCCTGCGGGCGCACCAGCGTCACGGCGAGCTGCGTGGTGTTGCCGCTCATGAACGAGGTGTAGAGCCCGTCGAGGCGCAGGAAGCCGACCGCGTCGACGTAGCCGGCCATCGCCGTCAGCAGCAGGCCGACGACGACCGCGACGCCGCGGCGCGCCCGCCCCTCGCCCGGCTCCGCGTCGCCCGGCGGCGCCCGGCCCGGCGCCTCGCGATCCATGCGCCGCGCCTCAGGCCGGGCCCGGGGCCGGGGGCCTGTCGAGGGCGAGGCGCACGAGCAGCAGCTCCGGGTCGGACGGGTCGGTGCGCAGGGTGAAGCCGAGCTTGCGGCACATGGCCAGCATGGTGGTGTTCTCGCGCAGCACCTGACCGTCCACCTCGCGCAGGCCCTCGGCCCGGGCCCATTCCAGCATCAGCCCCATGAGCGACCAGCCGAGGCCGAGGCCCTTGAGGTCCGAGCGCACCAGGATGGCGTATTCCCCGGTCTCGTGGTTGGCGTCGGCGTGGAGCCGCACCGCCCCCATCATGGCGCCGCTCGCCTCGTCGATCGCCACGAACGCGATGGCGCGGGCGTAGTCGAGCTGGGTCAGCCGGGCCAGGAAGGCGTGGTTGAAGTCGCGCACGGGCGCGAAGAAGCGCAGGCGCAGGTCGTCCATGCTGACGTGGTGGAAGAACGCCTCGAACAGCCCCTCGTCCTCCGCCCGCACCGGCCGGATCAGGACGGGCTGCCCGTCGCGGACGATGCGCCGCTCCCAGGCGGAGGGGTAGGGGCGGATCGCCAGGCGGGCGTGGCTCGGGCCGGACCCCGCGTCGCGGCGGGCCGCGGCCGGCAGGGGCGCCACCGCCGCCCGCCCGTCGAGGGCGACGACGCCGCCCTCGTCGGCGAGGAGCGGGTTGATGTCGAGCTCGCGCAGTTCGGGCAGGTCGGCGGCCATCCGGGCGAGCTTGACCAGCACCAGGGCCACGGCCTGCGCGTCAGCCGCCGCGACGTCGCGGTAGGCCTTGAGGCGGCGGGCGACCCGGGTGCGGGCGATGAGGTCGGCCGCGAGACGGAGGTCGAGGGGCGGCAGGGCGAGCGCCCGGTCGTCGATCACCTCCACGGCCGTGCCGCCGCGCCCGAACACCACCACGGGCCCGAAGACCGGGTCGTCGGCGAGCCCGGCGATCAGCTCGCGCGCCTGGGAGCGGCGCAGCATCGGCTGCACCGCGAACCCGGAGATTGCGGCGTCGGGCCGGTCGCGCGCGGCCCGCGCCAGGATGGCGGCGGCCGCCTCCCGCACCGCCGCCTCGCTGGTGAGGCCGAGATGCACGCCCCCGACCTCGGATTTGTGCACGATGTCGGGCGAGACCACCTTGAGGGCGACGGTGCCGCCCCCCGCGATGATCGGCCAGGCGGCCTCGGCGGCCGCGTCGGCGTCGGCGGCGAGGTGCACCGGCAGGGACGGGATGGCGTAGGCCGCGAGCAGGCCCGCCACCTCGCCGGGATCGAGCCAGGTCCGGCCCTCGCCGAGCACCCCCTCGACGATGCGCCGGGCGCGGGCGGTGTCGGGCGCGAAGTCCCGGGGCAGCGAGGCCGGGGTCGTGGTCAGGTCGTCCTGCGCGGCGCGGTAGCGCACGAGGTGGGTGAAGCCCTCGACCGCGTCGGCGTCGGTGGCGAAGCGCGGGATGCCGGCGGCGCTCAGGATCGCGCCGGCCGCCTCGTCCCCGACCGCGACGGCGAAGACGGGCTTGGCGCGGAAGCTCGCCCTGCGGCTCTGCCGGACCGCCTCGACGAGGGCGGTCGCGACCGCGGCCCCGCCCGAGAGGGCGGTCGGCACGTTGATGACGAGGACCGCGTCGTTGGCCCCGTCGGCGAGGAGCGCCGCGAGGGCGGCGGCGTAGCGCGGGCCGTCCGCGTCGGCGCCGATGTCGACGGGGTTGCGCCACGCCGCCGGATCGGTGCCCGGCATGGCGGCGGCGAGGCGCTCCACGGTCTCGGGCGAGAGCCCCGCGAGCACGCCGTCGAGGTCGATGAGCCGGTCGGCCGCGATCGCCCCGACGCCGCGGCCGTTGGCCAGGAGGGCGAGGCGCCGGCCCGGGAAGGGGCGCTGGCGCCCGAGGGTCTCGACGGCCGAGAACATCTCGTCGAGGTCGAAGACCCGCAGCAGGCCGGCGCGCCGGAAGGCCGCGTCGTAGACCGCGTCGGGCCGCGCCAGGATGCCCGTGTGGGTGACCGGCCGGCCCGCGGCCCCGCGGGCGGTCTCGTGCCGCCCCGAGCGCAGCACCACCACGGGCTTGGCGCGGGCGGCGGCCCGGGCGGCCGACATGAATTTCGGCGCGTCCGCCACCGCGTCGATGGAGAGCAGGATCGCCCGCGTGCCGCGGTCGGCCGCGAAGTGGTCGAGGCAGTCGGCGATGTCGACGTCGAGGGCCTGCCCGAGGGAGACCACGCCCGAGAAGCCGTGGCCGCGCTCCTGCGCCCAGGCGACGATGCCGGCCGCGACCGTGCGGGACTGCGAGATCAGCGCGAGGTCGCCCGCCGGGGGCGCCTGCGCCAGGAGGCTCGCGTTGAGGCGCGCCGCCGGCATCGCGAGCCCCATGCAGTCCGGGCCGATCAGCCGCAGGCCGTGCCGGCGGGCGGCCCGGCGCGCGGCCTCGGCCGGGGAATCCGGGCCGGTGCCGAGGCCCGCGGTGATCACCACGGCCGCCCCGCAGCCCCTGGCCCCCGCCTCCGCGATCACGTCCGGCACCGTCCCGGGGGGCGACACCACCACGACGAGGTCGGCGGCCTCGGGCAGGCCCGCGACGCTGGCGCAGGCCGGCAGGCCGTCGACGGCGTCGCGGCGCGGGTTCACGGGCCAGATCGGGCCGGCGAAGCCCGCGGCGCGCAGGTTGGCGAGGATCGCCGCCCCGGACGAGTGCGGGCGGGCGCTCGCCCCGACGAGCGCGACCGAGCGCGGCGCGAGGAGCCGGTCGAAGCGGTAGGTGCTCATCGGGCAGGGCTCACCGGGCAGGACTTGTCGGGCGGTGGAACGCGCGGCCGCGTGCGCAAAGCCGCGGACGCGGCGCCCCATCCAGGAGACGAAACGGCCCGACGCGCCCCCGGTTCGCCCGAGACCCCGGCCCGGCCGGGCCGGGCGCCACGGGCCAGGCATGCGCCCGCCGGAATTGTGCATTGCAACATAGGCATTTTGCAATGCAGCAGAGCGGGGCCATGATGCGGCCTCCCGGAGTTTCCCGGCTTTCCGGACGCAGGCCCGCCCCGGACAGAACCCCAGGATCTCCGATGCGCGTCCTTCCCGTCGCCGCCCTCGCCCTCGCGGTCTCCAGCGCCGCGGGCGCGGCCGAGCTCCGCCCGGCCCAGGCCCACAGCCTCGATCTCGGGCCGGTGCAGGGCACCGCCTACTACACCGTCGAGTCCGACGGCTACCGCCTGGTCGCGACCCTCGCGGCGGCCGACGCCGCCGCCGTCCCGGTCCGCGTCGTCGCCACCCTGGCGCCCGACCAGCGCGTCAGCCTGTCGGTGCCGGGCGCCGCCGGGCCCGGCCCGGTGGTCGCGTTCGCCCGGCGCGGCGACCGGGTCGAGGTCGCCTCGACCGGCTACTGAGCGCGGCCGCGCCCGCAGCCGCGCGGCCCGAACCGCAGCGCCCCGGCGCTGCGGCCCCGCGCCGCTTGTCTTGTCGGCCGATCTGCGCCACCTGTCCGCCCGTTCCGACACGGACCGCGCACAGGCCAAGGATCTCCGATGCCGACCCACTCCCTCTTCTGGCGCACGGGCGTGCTCGCCCTCGGTCTCGTCCTGCCGGTCGCCGCCGGGGCGCAGACGCCCCCGGCCCCGGCGCCCGCCGCGGCGCCCGCGCCCGCCCCGTCGCCCGACACCGTCGTCGCCAAGGTCAACGGCGCGCCGATCACCGCGGGCGACCTCGCGGTGGCGGCGGACGACCCGGCCCTGTCGCTGCCGGGCGTCGGCGACGCGCAGAAGCAGGGTCTCCTGGTCGACTACATGGTCGACCTGAAGCTCGGCGCCCAGGCGGCCGAGAAGGCCAAGGTCGGCGAGAACCCCGACTTCACCCGCAAGCTCGCCTATTTTCGCGATAAGCTCCTCCTCGACGAGTACCTGGAGCGCGAGGCCAAGAAGGCGGTGACGCCGGCGGCCGAGCGCGCGCTCTACGACGAGACCGTCAAGGCGATGAAGCCCGAGGAGGAGGTGCACGCCCGCCACATCCTGGTGGACAACGAGGCCGACGCGAAGAAGATCGCGGCGCGCATCAAGGGCGGCGAGGACTTCTCGAAGGTCGCCGCCGAGGTCTCGAAGGACCCCGGCTCGAAGGCCGAGGGGGGCGACCTCGGCTGGTTCACCAAGGAGCGCATGGTCGCGCCCTTCGCGGACGCCGCCTTCAAGCTCGACGCCGGCAAGATCTCCGACCCGGTCAAGACGCAGTTCGGCTGGCACGTCATCCGGGTCGAGGAGAAGCGGACGAAGCCGGTGCCGAGCTTCGAGGAGATGAAGGAGCAGGTCGAGGCCTACCTGACCCGCAAGACCCAGCAGGACATCATCGCGAAGCTGCGCGAGCAGGGCAAGATCGAGAAGACCGCGGCGGCGCCCAAGGCCGACGAGCCGACGAAGCCCTGACGGGCAGCCCGGCAACGCGTCGAGCCCCGCCCTCCGGGAGGCGGGGCTCGACGCTCTCACGCCGGCGTGCGGGGGCCTTGAGGGCCCTCAGCGCTTGCCGAGGGCGCTCATGGGCGTGCGGTAGGTCTCCCGGGCGGTGGCGATCGACAGGGCCGCGATCGCCGCCGTGACGGTGACGAAGGCCGCGACCGGGACCCAGCCGTTCGGGCCCTCGCCGAGCACCGCGGCGCTGATGGTCGGGGCGAAGCCGCCGAGGGCGAAGCCGATCTGGGTGCCGATCGCCATCCCGGAGAGGCGCACGCGGGTGTCGAACATCTCGCCGTAGAGCGAGGGCCAGACGCCGTTCGCCGCGCTGTAGACGACGCCCGAGAGCAGGATGCCGAAGGTGAAGATGAGCGGCAGGTTCACCTGGCTCAGGGACCACATGTAGGGCCAGATCAGCGCGGCGGAGCCGAGCGCCCCGAAGATGAAGACCGGCCGGCGGCCGATGCGGTCGGACAGGGCCGCGAAGGCCGGGATCGCGCCGAGCGCCACCACGTTGGCGAGGATCAGCACGGTGAGCATCGTCGCGCGCTCGATGTGCATCGTGTTGACGGCGTACGACAGGGTGAACACGCTGAAGATCGTGCTCACCACCGAGACCAGGGCCGCGAAGATCACCCGCAGCACGTCCGCCCACTGCACCCGGAACAGGGTCGCGATCGGCAGCTTGGCGGTGTCGTGGGCCTGCTCCTCCTGCTGGAAGGCCGGGGTCTCGGGCAGCGTGCGGCGGACCCAGAAGCCGACCGCGACCACGAGGGCGCTGAGGAAGAACGGGATGCGCCAGCCCCAGGACAGGAGCTGCGCCTCGGGCAGCTGGGCGATGGGCAGGAACACCAGGGTCGCGAGGATCAGGCCCGCCTGCGTGCCGCTCAGCGTGAAGCTCGTGAAGAAGGCGCGCCTGTCGTCGGGGGCGTGCTCGAGGGTCATGGAATTGGCCCCCGCCTGCTCGCCGGCGGCCGAGATGCCCTGGAGCAGGCGCGCCACCACGAGCAGGATCGGCGCCAGGATGCCGACCTGGTCGTAGGTCGGCAGCAGCCCGATCATGAAGGTCGAGATGCCCATGAGCAGCAGCGTGAAGGTGAGCACCTTCTTGCGCCCGAACTTGTCGCCGATGTGCCCGAGCGCCACGGCGCCGAGGGGCCGGGTGACGTAGCCGACCCCGAAGGTCGCGAAGGCCGCCACGGTGGCGAGCTTCGGGTCGACGGACGGGAAGAAGATCTTGCCGAACACCAGCGCGGCGGCGGTGCCGTAGATGAAGAAGTCGTAGTACTCGACGGCGCTGCCGATCCAGCTCGCGAGGGCGGCCTTGCGGGGCGCCTTCACGGCTTCGGGCGGGTGGGCCGCGCCCGCGCGGGGCATCGGCTGGGCGGGGGGTATCGCGTGGGCGGTCATGGGCGTTTCCTGTCGCGGGAGGGGGTTCGAGCCCGTTGGCTCGGGCCGCGCCGGCGGGGCCCCGGGCGGGCCGCCGCGTCGTTGGACGGGATGTCGGGAAGAGTGGCGCGCCGCCGCAGTGGCCGGGGATCGAGGCCCGGGCCGGCGGGGATCGGCGGGTTTGCGGCGCGCGTTCGCTCCTCTCCTCGGGCCTGCTGCGTTCCTCGTGCGGTGCGTTGTCGACTCGCTTGTCGGCAAATGTACGAACTGGTACGTTCATGTCAATCGGGAAATCGCGCCGCGCGCCGCGCCGGCCCGGACGGCGCCCTCGACGGGGCTGCGGGCCCGGTGCATCAAGGGACGCAGCGGACGAGCGGGAGGGACGGATGAGGAAGGCGATCGCCACGGTGTCGCTGAGCGGCACCCTGATCGAGAAGCTGGAGGCCATCGCCGCGGCCCGCTTCGACGGGGTCGAGATCTTCGAGAACGACCTCCTGTTCCACACCGGCGCCGCCCGGGACGTGCGCCGCTACGCCTCCGACCTCGGCCTGTCGATCGACCTGTTCCAGCCCTTCCGCGATTTCGAGGGCGTCTCGGACGCGCAGCTGAGGCGCAACCTCGACCGGGCCGAGCGCAAGTTCGACCTGATGGAGGAGCTCGGCGCCCCCCTGATCCTCGTCTGCTCGAACGTCGGCACCGAGGTCTCGGACGACGACGCCCGCATGGCCGACCAGCTCCACCAGCTCGCCGAGCGCGCTGCGCGGCGCGGGCTCAAGATCGGCTTCGAGGCCCTGTCCTGGGGCACGCGGGTGCGCACCTACGACCGCGCCTTCGGCATCGTCGAGCGGGCGAACCACCCCCATCTCGGCCTGATCCTCGACAGCTTCCACACCCTGGCGCTGCCCGACGACTGGTCCGGCATCGCGGGCCTGCCGGGCCAGCGGGTGTTCTTCGTCCAGCTCGCCGACGCGCCGCGCCTCGGCATGAACGCCCTGACCTTGAGCCGCCACTTCCGCTGCCTGCCGGGCCAGGGCGACCTCGACGTGCCGGGCTTCCTGCGGGCGGTGCTGGCGAGCGGCTACACCGGGACGATCTCGCTCGAGATCTTCAACGACGACATGCGGGCGGCGCCCCCGCGCCAGACCGCCGCCGACGGCCACCGCTCGCTCCTGTTCCTGGAGGAGCGGGTGCGCCGGGGCGACGAGGCCGCCGCGCAGGAGGCCGCCGCGGGCGCGCGCCGGCCCCGGCGCCGGGTCGAGCTGTTCGACCCGCCCCTGCCGCCGGCCATCGCCGGGCACCGCTTCCTCGAGGTGGCGGTGGACGAGCGCTGCGAGGGCGCGCTCGCGCGCCTGCTCACCCAGCTCGGCTTCCGCCGCATGGGGCGCCACCGCACCAAGGAGGTGACCCTCTACGGCCAGGGCGAGATCCGCATGGTGCTCAACCGCGAGCCGGATTCCTTCGCCTCCTCGTACTTCCTGGTCCACGGCCCCTCGGTCTGCGCCCAGGCGCTCGCCACCGACGACGCCCTGGCGGCGCTCGGGCGGGCGGAATCCTACGGCGCGGCGCGGTTCGGCGGCCGGATCGGGCCCGACGAGCACGCCTTCCCGTCGATCCGCGCGCCCGACGGCAGCCTGATCATCCTCACGGACGCCCAGACCGGGGGCGATTTCGAGAGCGATTTCGTGCTCGAGGCCGCGGCCGGGGCGCCGGCCGGCCACCTCACGCGCATCGACCACGTCGCCCAGGCCCTGCCGGAGGGGCAGCTCGATTCCTGGGTGCTGTTCTACCGCTCGGTGCTCGGTCTCGAGCCCGAGGATTCGATGATGCTGCCCGACCCCTACGGCCTCGTGCGCAGCAAGGCGGTCTCGAACGCCGAGCGATCCCTGCGCCTGCCGCTCAACATCTCGGAGAGCCGCAACACCGCGACGGCCCGGCTGGTGACGAGCTTCGCGGGCGCGGGCGTCCACCACATCGCGCTCGCGACGGACGACATCTTCGCGGCCGCCGAGGCCCTGAAGGCCGCCGGCGCCACCCTGCTGCCGATCCCGGCGAACTACTACGACGACGTGGCGGCCCGCTTCGGCCTCGACGACGCCGTCGTGGCCCGCATGCAGTCCTTCGGCATCCTCTACGACCGCGTCGGGGAGGGCGAGTTCTTCCACCTCTACACGACGCCGTTCGAGGAGCGGTTCTACTTCGAGCTCGTCCAGCGCCGCGACGGCTACGACCTCTACGGCGCGCCCAACGCGCCGGTCCGCATGGCGGCGCTCGCGGCCCTGCGCGGGCCGAACCTCTCGCAGGTGCTGCGCTGAGGGCGTGAGCGCGGGGGCCCGCCTCCGGCCCGGAACACGGACTCCAGGGGGGCATTAAGGGAGAGTTCGACCGCGCGAGGTGCCGGCATGGCTCAGCAGATCCCGATCACCCCCGCGGCCCGGGCGGACGGCCCGGCCGGGCCCGACGGCACCCACGCGGTGACGCCGGACCTGGCCTACCAGCGCCACGCCATCGTCAACGTGGCCTATCTCGGCCCGCCGGGGGCCGGCGACCGGGGCTGGGTGCTGCTCGATGCCGGCATCATGGGCTCGCGCGCCGCGATCGAGGCCGCGGCGGCGTCCCGGTTCGGCCCCGGCGCCCGCCCGTCCGCGATCGTGCTCACCCACGGCCACTTCGACCACGTCGGAGCGCTCGAGGACCTCGCCGAGGCCTGGGACGTGCCGGTCTGGGCCCATCCGCGCGAGCACCCCTACCTCGACGGCCGCGAATCCTACCCGCCGCCCGATCCGGGTGTCGGCGGCGGCCTCGTCGCGCGGCTGTCGCCGCTGTTCCCGACCCGGCCCGTCGACGTCGGCGCCCGCCTGCGGCAGCTGCCCGAGGACGGCTCCGTGCCGCCGCTGCCCGGCTGGCGCTGGCTCGCCACCCCCGGCCACTCGCCCGGCCACGTCTCGTTCTGGCGCGAGGCCGACCGCCTGCTGATCGCGGGCGACGCCTTCGTGACGACAGCCCAGGAATCCGCCTACGCGGTCGTCGTGCAGGCCCCCGAGATGCACGGCCCGCCGCGCTACCTCACGCCGGACTGGGAGAGCGCCGGGCGCTCCGTTACGGCCCTCGCGGCCCTCGAGCCCGAGATCGCCCTCACGGGCCACGGCCGCCCGATGCGCGGCCCCGCGCTGCGCGAGGCCCTGCACGCGCTCGCCCGGGACTTCGCCGTCGTGGCGGTGCCCCGGCACGGGCGGTACGTCGAGGCGCCCCTCAGGACCGGCGCGGACATCCCGGCGAGCCTCGCGCCCGGGAACCCGGCCGCCCGCCGGGACGGGCCGCCCTGACCCGCGCGGCGGCCCGCCGGGACGGGCCGCCCTGACCCGCGCGGCGGCCCGCCGGTATGGGCCGCCCTGACCCGCGCGGCGGCCCGCCGGGACGGGGAACCGCGGCCGCTCTCCCCGCAATCCACATCCGGGCGCATCAGCGCCCGCCCGAGGCCCGCGCGGGCTTGACCGAATCGGGCGTCCCGTGGCTTGTTCACGTTATGTTCTAACGGGGCGCGGGCGGCGATGGGCCAGGAGCGGGCGGACCGGCACGGCGAGGCGCGCTCCACCGTCGAGGCGATCGCGGCGGCCTATCTCACGGCGGCGCAAGGGGATTCCGGGATCGCCCTGCGCCAGGCCATCGCGGACGCCCTCGCGGATCTCGGCGAGGCCGAGCGGCGCACGCGCCAGCGCGACCGCCTGATCTCCCGCGGCTACGTGCGGTCCCGCATGCCCGAGGCCTGACGCTCCCGCGAGCCGCGTGCGCGCCAGCACGTTGGGCCGGCGGCCCAGGGGCTATTCCGCCGAGACTCCCCGCCATCACACGGGACGGACGCCATGCACACCAGAGCCGACCTCATCCGGTACGACATCCGCAAGGACCGACACGGCTGGACCGTCTACGACGTGCGGACCGGACGGACCGCCATCATCGACGAGGTGCTGCAGGTCGGCCTCGACATGGACGAGGCCGACACCATCGCGGACGCGCTCAGCGCCGGGGCGGACGACGCGCGGGCGCCCCTCGCCGCCTGGGCGGGCTGGGGCGCGCTGCCGGCCGGCCTCACGAGCGCGCGATCAGCACGATCCCGGCAACCATGAGGGCGGCCCCGCCCGCGCGCATCGGCCCGAGCCGCTTCGGCTTCATGCCGAGCCAGCCGAAATGGTCGATCGCCAGGGAGGCGAGGAGGTTCGCCGTGATGAGGAGCCCGTTGAACGGGCCCGCCCCGATCTCGTCGACGAACAGCAGGCCCATGAACACCGCGACCGCCCCGGCGATGCCCCCGAGCGGCGCCCACCAGGGCATCGCGGCGACGCTCGCCTTCTCGGGAAACGGCTGCGGCCGCACCGCCGCCATCGCGACGAACACGAACACGATCAGCAGGAAGGACACCAGAGCGGCGAGCCAGGGATTCGTGAGCGCGACCCGCAATTGCGCGTTCATCGAGTTGCCGAGCGCCTGGAGGGCGCCCGCCAGGAGCACGAAGGGGTAGAGCAGGGAGGCGGCCATCGGTTTCCCCCCTCAGCCCCGGGCGATGAGCGCGATGCCGCCGACCATCAGCACGGCGCCGAGCAGCCGGCCGGGCCCGAGGGCGTGCACCTGCATCCCGAGCCAGCCGAAATGGTCGATCCCCAGGGAGGTCAGGATGTTGGCGGTGATGAGGAGCCCGTTGAACGGCCCCGCCCCGACCTTGTCGACGAGGACGAGGCCGCCGAACACCGCCACCGCGCCGGCGAGCCCCCCGAGGGGCGCCCACCAGGGCATCCGGGCGAGGCCCTCGGCGGTCGGCAGCGGGGTCGGCAGCACCGCGAACAGGGTGACGAAGCAGAACACGATCAGCGTGAACGAGAGCGTGGCGGCGAGCCACGGGTTGACCACGGCGACGCGCAGCCGGGCGTTCATCGAGTTGCCCATCGCCTGGAGGATTCCGGCGACGAGGATCAGGGGATAGAGCCAGACGGCGCTCACGCGGGTCTCCTGCGGCGGGGGTCGAGGTTCAGCCGACCCACAGCAGGGCCGCGATGGCGAGGACGAGGGCCGGCGGCGTCACCAGGAGGCCGAGCTTGAGGAACGTCCAGGCCCCGACGTCCTCGCCCTCGCGTCGGAGCGCGGTGAGCCACAGGATGGTGGCGAGGGACCCGGTGACCGAGAGGTTCGGCCCGAGATCGACCCCGATCAGCACCGCGCCCGTGACGGCGTCGGGCACCTGCGCGGCCTGCACGGTGCTGCCCGCGATGAGCCCGGCCGGCAGGTTGTTGACGAGGTTGCAGGCCACCGCGACGAGGAGCCCGGCGCCCCAAGCGGTGCCCGTGGCGCTGTCGGCCGCCGCCGCCCGCAGCGCGTCGGCGAGCATCCGGATCAGGCCCGTGCGCTGGAGCGCCTCGACGAGCACGAACAGCCCGGCGACGAGGGGCAGCACGCCCCAGGAGATGTCCCGGACCACGGCGGCCGGGCTCTCGCGCTTGACGAGGAGGACCACCGCCGCGGTGAGCGTGCCCATCGCCAGGGTCGGCGGGCCGAGGTCGCGGCCGAGGGCCGAGGCGGCGGTCAGGGCCAGGGCCGTGAGGACGATGCCGAGGCCGGCGATCCGCCCCCCGGTGGTCAGGGGCTCGCGGGCGACGTCGGTGGCGACGGTCTCGGCCGCAAGCGCGCGCGCCTGCGTCAGGCGCAGGACCGCGTAGGTCGCCAGGATCGAGAGGGCCGACGGCAGGGCGAAGCGGGCGAGCCACGCCCTCAGGGGCGGCATGTGATCGCCGAACACCACGAGGTTCGCCGGGTTCGAGATCGGCAGCACGAAGGACGCCGCGTTGGCGATGAAGGCGCAGATGAAGAGGTAGGGCAGGGGCTCGCGCACCTTCGCGGCCTTGGCGGCGGCGTAGACGGCCGGCGTCAGCACCACCGCGGTGGCGTCGTTCGACAGGAACACCGTGACGACGGTGCCGACCCCGTAGACGAGGGTGAACAGCCGCGTGGCCGAGCCGCGGGCGAACCCGGTCGCGAGGGCGGCCAGCCAGTCGAACAGGCCCTCCTGCCGGGCGAGCTCGGCGAGCAGCATCATGCCGACGAGGAACAGGTAGACGTCGGTGCCCCGGGCGATGCCGGCGAGCGCGCCCTGGATCGGGATCAGGCCGAGGAGCACCAGCAGGGCCGCGCCGGCCACCGCCCAGACCGCCTCGGGCCACCGGAACGGCCGGGTGATCACCCCGGCGGTCGCCAGCCCGGCGATGCCCCAGGTGAGGGCGTTGAGTGTCGCCGGGTTCGCGCCGATGAGGCCGCCCATCGTCCAGTCCGTTCTCGTCGCGTGAGGGAGGGGGGCGGGCCCGGTCCGTGCGGGCGGCCGGAGCCGGCCGGCCCGCGGACGCAAGCTACTCCGCCGGCATCGCCAGGGGCGCGGCGCCGCCGCCGCGGGACGTCGTGCTGCGGCCGGGGTCGAAGCCCCGCGTCTCCGGCATGACGAGCAGGTAGAGCCCGAAGCCGAGGCCCGCGATGGCGGCGAGGCACAGGAAGGCGGCGGAGTACCCGGCCGACACGATGATCAGGCCCGCGAGCGTCGCGCTCAGGGCGGCGCCGAGCCCCTGCGCGGTCGCGACCGCGCCCTGGCTGACGTTGAACCGGCCGGTGCCGCGGGTGAGGTCCGCCACCACGATGGGGAAGAGCGCCCCGTAGATGCCGGCCCCGATCCCGTCGAGGCACTGCACCGCCACGAGGTAGTAGGGGTTGTCCGAGACGGTGTAGAGCACGCCCCGGAGCGCCAGCACCCCGAAGGCGACGAGGAAGATCGGCTTGCGGCCGACCGCGTCGGCCCTGGCGCCGACGAACATCGCCACCGGCACCATCACGCACTGCGCCGCCACGATGCAGACGGCGATCAGCGAGGTCGCGTTGTCCTTGCCCGACAGGTGCGTGAGGAGCTGCCCGACCGACGTCAGCATGGCGGCGTTCGAGAGGTGGAACACCGCCGCGAGCCCGGCGAAGAGCAGCAGGAACCTGTTCTGGAGGAGCGCGGTCAGGCCGGAGGGCTGCTCGCACGCCTCGTCCTCCGCGCAGTCGAGCCCGCGGGCGAGGTCGTCGTCGATCGCCTCCGCGGGCACCATCAGCATGGCGCCGATCGAGAGCGCCGCCAGGACGGCCATGAGCCAGAACACCACGATCGGCCCGAGGAAGTAGGCGAGCCCGCCTGCGAGGGCCGCCGACACCGCGTTGCCGGCGTGGTTGAAACCCTCGTTGCGGCCGATCCGCCGGGCAAAGAGGGTCGGCCCCACGACCCCGAGGGTGATCGCCGCCAGGGCCGGCGGGAAGACCGCCCCGGCGATGCCGGCGAGCGACTGCGTCGCCGCGACCGCGTAGAAGTTCCCGATGAAGGGCAGCGTGAGGCAGCTCAGGGTGACCGCCAGGGCGGCCGCGATCACGATCGCCCGCTTGTGGCGCGAGCGGTCGATCAGCGCCCCGGCCGGCGTCTGGGCGACGAGCCCGGCGATGCCCGCGATGGTCATCACCATCCCGGTCGTGGCCTCGTTCCAGCCCTGGTCGGGGCCCCGCACGGCGATCAGGTAGATGGCGAGGTAGGGGCCGAGGCCGTCGCGGACGTCGGCGAGCGTGAAGTTGAGGGCGTCGAGCCCGCGCAGGACCCGCCGCGAGGGCTGCCTCGCGGTCGCCTCCGCGGCGGCCGTCGGCGTCGTCGGTACGGTGCTCAACGTCGTCTCTCCTAGGGGGAGGCCAGTTCTCGGGAGGCGGCCCGGCGGGCCCGCAAGTGCCGGCCCGGAGCGCAAACCGGAGGAGCGGCAGAAGGTTTCGCAGGTCCTGGATTATTTTTCGGAACTGTACGTCAACCGCGGGGCGGCGCCTCGGGCTTTCCCGGGGGCGGGGGCCGGGGCCGGCCCGGCTCCCCGGGCGGGCCGCGGTCGAGCGCGGTCATCCGGTCCGGGGTGGCGCCGAGCGCCCGCACCTCCACGACGGTGCCGAGCGCCGTCGCGAGGCGGTCGCCCCGGGCGCTGACGCTCTGGCCCGCCCTGAGCAGGTCCGCCCGGCGAGCCGCCTCGTGCGGCGGCATGCGCAGGGCGGTGCCGTCCTCGAGGAGGACGCCGTTCACCTCGCCGCGCCGGCCGTGGAGGACCATCGCGACCCTGCCCGAGAGGGTGGCGTCGCGGCCCTCGCGGTTGGGCGGGCCCTCGTCGACGACGGCGGCGCCGGTCGCCTCGTTGCGCAAGCCGATGCCGTCGACGAGGGGCACGGCCCGGGCCCGGACGCCCCGGACCGTCACGGCGTCGCCCGGCCTGACCGCGAACACGACCTGCGCGGTCAGGTGGGGCGGCAGGTTGACCTCGGTGCCGTCGGTGAGGATGAGGCCGTCGACGTCGCCGCGGGGCGTGAGCGTGTAAAGCTTCACGACCCCGCGGGTCTCGGGCAGCGAGGCCGGGTCCCAGACCGGGCCGGGGCTCTGGGCGAGCCCGGTCCCGGCCCCGAGGCCGGCGAGGGCCAGGGGCACCGCGGCGAGGCGGCGGGCGGTCTCGATCAGGGTCGCCATCGGGGTGGTCCTCGCGGGAGGTTGCGACCGCCTCCACCGCAACCGCCGTGCCACGGCCCGGAGGACCCTGCCCGCGGGGCGGGGCGACCGGGGCTCCCGCCCTGCTCCCGCCTTCAGGTGTCGTCCTTCCCGACACCCCCTGTCGCCTCGCCCGACACCGCGCCGCCGAGCCCGTAGCGCTCGATCTTGGCGTAGAGGAGCTGGCGCTGGATGCCGAGGCGGCGCGCCGCCTCGGCCCGGTTCCCCCCGGTCTCCCGCAGGGCGCGCGCGATCATCGCGGTCTCCAGGCGCGCCACGGCGCCCGGCAGGTCGCCCGCCAGCCAGTCGGCCTCGGCGGGCGGGGCGTCCGGGCCGAGGTCGAGGTCGCCGGCCCGGATCTCCGCGCCCCGCACGAGCACGGCGGCGCGCTCGACGGCGTTCCTCAGCTCGCGCACGTTGCCGGGCCAGGGATGGGCGAGGAGGCGGGCGGCGGCGCCCGCGCCGAGCCGCATCGCCGGGCGCCCCTCCCGCCCGACCGCCTCGCGCAGGAAGTGCTCGGCGAGGGGCAGGATGTCGGCGAGGCGCTCGCGCAGGGGCGGCAGGGCGATCGGCACGACGTTGAGCCGGTAGAACAGGTCCGCCCGGAAGGCGCCCGCCGCCACCAGGGCCGGGAGGTCGCGGTGGGTCGCCGCGACGACCCGGGCGTCCACCCGCACGGGCCGGCCGCCGACCGGCGTGACGATGCGCTCCTGCAGCGCCCGCAGGATCTTGGCCTGCATGGCGGCCGGCATGTCGCCGATCTCGTCGAGGAACAGCGTGCCGCCTTCAGCCTCCCGGAAGGCGCCGGGCCGGTCCGACGCGGCCCCCGTGAAGGCGCCGCGGGCGTGGCCGAACAGCTCGCTCTCCAGGAGCTCGGCGGGTATCGCCGCGCAGTTGACCGGCACCAGGGGCCCGCCCTGGCGCCGTCCGTGGGCGTGCAGCGCCCGGGCCACCAGCTCCTTGCCGGTCCCGGTCTCGCCCTGGATCAGCACCGTGGCGTCGCTGTCGGCCGAGAGCCCGATCGCCTTCTGCACGCGCCGCATGGCCTCGCTGGCGCCGATGAGCGCGTCGCCCGAAGCGGGCGGCGGGGCCGCCGCGGCGGGCCGGCGCGCGGGCGCCAGCATCTGCCCGACGAGGGCGGCGAGCGCCTCGCGGCCGACGGGCTTCGTCAGGTGGTCGTGGGCGCCGAGCCGCATCGCCTCGATGGTGTTCTCGGCGCTGGCGTAGGCCGTCAGGATCGCCACCGGCGGGGCGTCCTCCCGGGCGCGCAGGGCCCGCAGCACCGCCATGCCGTCGACCTCGCCCGGCATCCGGAGGTCGAGCAGCACCGCGTCGATGGCGGCCGGCCCCGCGAGGTGGGCCAGCGCCTCCCGGCCGGAGGCCGCCCGGGCGACCGCGTGGCCGAGATCCGCCACGGTCTCGGCGAGGGAGTCGCGCAGGGCCGGGTCGTCGTCGACGATCAGGACGGTCGGCATGGCGGGCGGGTCTCGGGCGGGCGGGTCTCGGGCAGGTCGAACTCCGGCAGGTTGGTTTCGGGCAAGTCGATCTCAGGCAGGCCGGTCTCCGGCAGGTCGATCTCGAAGGTGGCGCCCCGGTCGCCCGGCCGCAGGCGGGCCTCGCCGCCGTGAGCCTGCGCGATCTCCCGCACGATGGCGAGGCCGAGGCCCGAGCCCTCCGGCCGGCCGGTGACGAAGGGCTCGAACAGCCGCCCCCGCACCGTCTCCGGCACGCCGGGCCCGTCGTCGGCGACCCGCAGGCGGAGCCGGCCGGCCTCCCGCGCCGCCGAGAGCCGCACCGCGCCCCCGGGGGCGTTCTGGATCGCGTTGAGGACGAGGTTGTCGAGGGCGCGGCCGATCTGCTCGGGATCGAGGACGGGCCGGGCGCCGGGGGCCGGGGCCTCCACCGTGAGCGCGACGCCGCCGGCCCGCGCCAGGTCCTCGTGCAGGGCGGCGCTGCGGGCGAGGAGCGCGCCGAGGTCCACCGGCCGGGGCCGCGGGGGGCGGTTCTGCGTGAGGTTGAGGAGGTCCCGGAGCAGGCCGTCCATGCGGGCGACCTGGTCGAGCACCACGCCCAGGGCCGCCCGGGCCCGGGCCGGATCGGGGCTCGCGAGGGCGTTCTCGGCCTTGAGGCGCATGGCCGCGAGGGGATTGCGGATCTCGTGCGCGACGCCGGCGGCGAGCCGGCCGGCCGCGGCCATGCGCTCGGCCGCGAAGGCCTGCCGGCGGGCCTGCGCGAGGCGCGCGCCGGCCGCGTTGAGGGCGTCGACCAGCCGGTCGAGCTCCCGCTCGCCCGTCAGCGGCAGGCGCGGCAGCTCGCCCCCGTCCTTGCGGTGGGCCGCCAGCGCCCGCTCGATCGCCGTGATGGGCCCGGAGACCGCGTAGAGCAGGCGCCCGAGGAACGCCGCCGACCCGAGCACGGTGAGCGTCAGGAGGCCGAGGCCGAGGAGCAGCTGATCGTAGGCCGGGCCCTGGCCCGTGAAGGCGCGGCCCATGGCCCAGGCCGTGAGCTCGGGGACGGGCCCCGGCAGGGGGCAGGCGTGGAGCACCAGCGCCTGCGTGCGGCCGGGCCGGCGCACGAGGACGGGGCGGTCGTCCCGCAGCGCCTCGGCGTTCGCCTGCGCGATGGCGGCGATCTCGGCCGCCGGCAGGTCGGTCTTGGGGCCGCTGCCCTCGTAGGTCGGGAACGCGTAGGCGAGGGAGCCGGCTGCCGCCTGCCAGATCCCGCCCTCGATCCCGGCGGCGTGGCGCAGGGCCACCTGCACGACGGCGTCGAGGTCGCGGCGCAGCCCGGCATCGACGGCGCCGCCCGCGGGCCCGCCCCAGCCCGCGGTCAGGAAGGCGTAGCGCTCGGCGATGTCCCGGCACGCCCGGCCCGCCGCCGCCTCGGTCTGCGCCACCTGCTGGGCCGCCGACTGCCGGTAGAACACCACCAGCAGCAGGCCCGTGGCGGCGGCCGAGGCCAGGAGAAGGAGCCAGAGGGCGAGGAGGCGGCCGCGCAGGGAGCGCATGGGGACCTCCTCAGGGCCGGAACCCCTCGAACACCATCTGGTCGGCGTGCGCCCCGGCGAGCCGCACCTGCGCGGGCGTCCGCACGGTCCAGGCCATCACGGGCATCCGGCCGAGGAGGCGGCCGAGATGGGTCGCGGCGTTCGGCAGGTCGTCGACGCGCCAGGACAGGAAGTCGGGGCGGCTCTCGGCGAGGTGCAGGAGGTGCGCGAGGGCGTGGCGGGCCGGCCCGCCGAGCGCGGCGTAGCCGGGGTCGTCGTGGCGGCTCTCGGCCACCATCCCGCGGGGGATGCCCGGCGCGAGCTCGGCGAGCGCCCCGACGATCGCCGGGTCGAACGACTTCAGGGCGAGCGGGCCGTCGTAGCCGGCCACGATCTCGGCCGTCCTGCGGGCGAGCGCGAGGTCGCCGTCGTGCCGGGTCTTCACCTCGACGACGAGGGGCGTGCGCCCGGCGACGACCCGGAGGAACTCGGTCAGGGTCGGGATGCGCTGGTCGCTGCCGGCGACCGTGAGGGTCGCGAGGTCGGCCGCCGTGCGGCTGCGCACGAGGTCCGGCACGCCCGCCAGGCGGCCGAGGCCCTCGTCGTGGAACACCACCGCGTCGCCGTCGCGGCTGAGCTGCACGTCGCACTCGATGGCGTAGCCGCCCGCGATCGCGGCCTGCGCTGCCGCGACGGTGTTCTCGGGCACGCCCGAGGCCCGGTCGTGCAGGCCCCGATGGGCGATCGGGCGGGCGGTGAGCCAGTCCGGGCTCAGGCGCTCCGGCAGGGGCGGGGGCAGGGTCATGGCGTCATCGGACCTCGAACATGCCCTCGACCTCGACGACGGCGTCGAGGGGCAGCTCGGCGACGCCGACGGTCGAGCGGGCGTGGCGGCCGCGCTCGCCCAGCACCGCCACCATCAGGTCCGAGGCGCCGTTCATCACGCCCGCCACCGCCGAGAAGCCGGGCGCGGCGTTGATGAAGCCGCCGAGCCGGATGCAGGACACCACCGCGTCGTCGAGGTTGCCGACCGCGGCCTGGAGCTGGGCCAGCACGTTGAGGGCGCAGTGGCGCGCCGCCTCGGTGGCGGCCTCGGGCGAGACCGCGGCGCCGACCTTGCCCTTGTGGGCCTCCGCGAGGGTGCCGTCCGGCCCGAAGCAGATCTGCCCCGAGACCACGACGAGGTTGCCGGCGCGCCGGAACGGCACGTAGTTGGCCACGGGCGCCGCGGCGGGCGGCAGGACGTAGCCGAGCTCCTTCAGGCGGTCCAGGGTCGCGCTCATGCTCGTCGTCTCCTGAGATCGGCCGGCCGGGGAGGGATCGCTTCGCGGCGGGCGGCGTTGATCGGATGCGCGACGGTGTCTGCCCCGGAGGACCGCCCGCCGCAAGGCCGAAGGCGCGGGCCGGGTCCCGGCGCCGGGCCGAGACCTCGGTCCCGGCCGCGGCGTTGACAGGCCGGCCTCGTTCCATAGTATCCGCGCGCGTGCCGCCCTTCGAGGCGGCGCTTTGTTTTTCGGTCGACTCCACTCGACCGCGACGGAGACGGGATCGTGACCTCCTCGCTGCTGCCGACCTATGCCCGGGCCAAGGTGTCCTTCGAGCGCGGTGAGGGCGCCTGGCTCGTCGCCCGAGACGGCTCGCGATACCTCGACTTCGGCGCCGGCATCGCGGTCAACGCCCTCGGCCACGCCCACCCGCACCTCGTCGCGGCCCTGACCGAGCAGGCGCAGAAGGTCTGGCACGTCTCGAACCTGTTCGAGGTCCCGGACGGCGAGCGCTTCGGCGAGCGCCTGGTGGCGGCGACCTTCGCGGACGTGGCGTTCTTCGCCAACTCGGGCGCCGAGGCCAACGAGGCCGCCATCAAGATGGCGCGCAAGTACCACGCCGCCGGCGGCCACCCGGAGCGCTTCCGCATCGTCACCTTCGAGGGCGCCTTCCACGGCCGCACCCTCGCCACCATCGCGGCGGGCGGCCAGCAGAAGTACATCGAGGGCTTCGGCCCGAAGGTCGAGGGCTTCGACCAGGTGCCGTACGGTGACCTGGAGGCCCTGAGGACCGCCATCACGCCCGAGACCGCGGCCCTGATGATCGAGCCGATCCAGGGCGAGGGCGGCGTGCGGGTGGTGACGCCCGAGTGGCTGCGCGCCCTGCGCGGCCTGTGCGACGAGCACGGCCTCCTCCTGATCATGGACGAGGTCCAGACCGGCATCGGCCGGACCGGCAAGCTCTTCGCCCACGAGTGGTCGGGCGTCACGCCCGACATCCTGTCGGCCGCCAAGGGCATCGGCGGCGGATTCCCGCTCGGCGCCTGCCTGGCGACCGCGGAGGCCGCCCGCGGCATGACGCTCGGCACCCACGGCACCACCTTCGGGGGCAACCCGCTCGCCATGGCGGTGGGCAACGCGGTCCTCGACGTGGTGCTGGCGCCGGGCTTCCTCGAGCATGTCCGGCAGACGGGCCTGCTCCTCAAGCAGCGCCTGGCCGCCCTCAAGGACCGCCACCCCGACGTCATCACGGAGGTGCGCGGGGAGGGGCTGATGATGGGCCTGCGCCTGTCGGTCCCCAACACGGACTTCGCCGCCGCCGCCCGGACCGAGCACCTGATCGTGATCCCGGCCGGCGACAACGTCGTGCGGCTCCTGCCGCCGCTGATCATCGGCGAGGCCGAGGTCGCGGCCGCCCTCGACCGGCTGGAGGCCGCCTGCTCCGCCCTGGAGGTCCGGGGGGCCGCCGAGTGATGAACGCGCCCGTGATCACGCCGACCCGGCACTTCCTCGACCTGGCCGACTTCTCGCCGGCGCAGCTGCGCACGGTGCTCGACGCCTGCGCCGACCTGAAGCGCCGCCGCCGCAAGGGCGAGCCGCCGGCGGAGCGCCCGCTCGCCGGCAAGTTCCTGGCGATGGTCTTCGACCGGCCCTCGACCCGCACCCGCGTCTCCTTCGACGTGGCGATGCGCGAGCTCGGCGGCGAGACCCTGATGCTGACCGGGCGCGAGATGCAGCTCGGCCGCGGCGAGACCGTGGCGGACACCGCCCGGGTGCTGTCGCGCTACGTCGACGCCATCATGATCCGCATCCTCGACCACGGCATGATGCTGGAACTCGCCGAGCACGCCGAGATCCCGGTGATCAACGGCCTGACCAAGGCCTCGCATCCCTGCCAGATCATGGCCGACGTGCTGACCTTCGAGGAGCATCGCGGGCCGATCAAGGGACGCACCGTGGCGTGGTCGGGCGACGCCAACAACGTGCTGGCCTCCTGGGCCCACGCGGCGGCCCGGTTCGACTTCCGCCTCAACGTCGCCTGCCCGCCCGAGCTCCCGGTGCCGCCGGAGCTGGTGGCCCGGGCCCGCGCCGAGGGGGCCGAGGTCACGGTGACGAGCGACCCCTTCGCGGCGGTGGCGGGCGCCGACGCCGTCGTGACGGATTGCTGGGTCTCCATGGGCGACGAGGACGAGGCCCACCGCCACAACCTCCTGATGCCCTACCAGGTCAACGGGCGCCTGATGGCGGCGGCCGCCAAGGACGCGGTGTTCATGCACTGCCTGCCGGCGCACCGGGGCGAGGAGGTCACCGCCGAGGTCATCGACGGGCCGCAATCCGTGGTCTTCGACGAGGCCGAGAACCGCCTGCACGCCCAGAAGGGCATCCTGGCCTGGTGCCTCGGCGCCGTGCAGGCGTAGGCGCGCGCCCGGGCCCTCAAGCCCCCGGGCGTCCCCGGCCCCGCCCCGCCGCTCGGGCCGCCTGCCCGCCGGGAGGCGCCGCGCGGGGCCGCCCGGCCTTCGAAACGCGGGCCCGCGCCCCCATATGCCGCGTCACGCCGGTCTCCCGACGCGGCGGCTCCCTCCCCGGGCACCCGACGCGCGAGGGCCGCGAGGCCGGGCGAGCCGCCCCGTCGGGAGACCTTGATTGTCAGTTGCACGAGAGCCGGGCCGCGGCGCGCCCGGCGGCGGTGAGGCCATGCGTTCGGACACAACCCACTCCCAGATGGCGACCCCCCCGGGCGAGGGCCGGGACGACGTCGTCCTGCCCTTCGCGGTGGAGCCCCTCGACGTGCGCGGCCGGGTCGTCCGGCTGGGCCCCTCGATCGACACGATCCTGCGCCGCCACGGCTACCCCGAGCCCGTGGCCCGGCTCCTCGGGGAGGCGGCGGCGCTGACGGTGCTGCTCGGCGCCTCGCTCAAGTTCGAGGGCCGGTTCCAGCTCCAGACCAAGACCGACGGCCCCGTCGACATGGTGGTGGTGGATTTCGAGGCGCCCGACCGCCTGCGGGCTACGGCGCGCTTCGACGCCGGCCGGGTCGGCGCCGGCGCCAAGGCGGATGCCGCCGCCCTGCTCGGGCGCGGCCACCTCGCGATGACGATCGACCAGGGCTCGTCCCAGAGCCGCTACCAGGGCGTCGTCGCGCTGGAGGGCCAGGGCTTCGAGGAGGCGGCGCACCAGTACTTCCGCCAGTCGGAGCAGATCCCGACCCGGGTGCGCCTCGCGGTGGCCGAGCAGGTGGGGGAGGGGGCCGAGCACTGGCGGGCCGGCGGCCTCCTGATGCAGTTCCTGCCGCACTCGCCCGAGCGCGCCCGCCTCGCCGACCTGCCGCCCGGCGACCTGCCGGAGGGCCACGCGCTCCTCGCCGGGAGCCAGCCCGCCGAGGACGACGCCTGGGTCGAGGCGAAGTCCCTCGTCGCGACGGTCGAGGACCACGAACTCGTCGATCCCACGGTGTCGAGCGAGCGCCTGCTCTACCGGCTGTTCCACGAGCGGGGGGTGCGGGTGTTCGAGGCGCAGGGCGTGCGCGAGGCCTGCCGCTGCTCGCGCGAGCGGGTGATGGGGATGATCCGCCGCTTCTCCGACGAGGAGCGCCGCGACATCGTGGGCGACGACGGCCGCATCGGCATCACCTGCGAGTTCTGCTCGCGCCATTACGACCTCGACCCGGCCGAGGTGGAGGCCGAGATCGCCGCCGGGCCGGAGGCGTGAGGGAACTTTAGGGTGCCTCGCCGGATACATCTGCGCCCGGGCCCGCCGGGCTCCCGTCCGTTCCCGGAGTCGTTGATGCACCGCCGCCCGTTCCTCGCCGTCGCGATCCTGCTGCTCGCCGGCGCCAGCGCCGCCACGGCCCAGAGCACCGGCGTCCAGCCGGCGCCGGCGGCCCCGGCCACGTTGTCGGACAGCCTGCGCCCGACCTTCGTGGCCCAGGAGCCGAGCGACGTCGTCGCCTCGAAGCTCGTCGGGCTCAGCATCCAGAACGGGGCCAACGACACCATCGGAACGGTCGCCGACATCGTGTTCGGGCCCGACATGACGGTGAAGTCGTACGTCGTCGGGGTCGGCGGCTTCCTCGGCATCGGCACCAAGTACGTCTCGATCGCAACCAGCGCGATCAAGATCAGCCGTCCCGACGACAAGACGCTCAAGGCCGTGATCGACACCGACAAGGACCAGCTCCGCGCCGCCCCCGAGTACG
This sequence comes from Methylobacterium crusticola, assembly GCF_003574465.1. Classification (GTDB taxonomy): domain Bacteria; phylum Pseudomonadota; class Alphaproteobacteria; order Rhizobiales; family Beijerinckiaceae; genus Methylobacterium; species Methylobacterium crusticola. The sequence goes on along the minus strand of NZ_QOWC01000016.1, from coordinate 29,097 downwards.
TCTACCTGTCCCAGCAGGACGACAAGACGAAGAAGGACACGCCGAAGCCGTGATGCCCACGAGGCGCGCCCGCCCCGGTTGAAACGGCCGCGGCTCCCGAATCGTCGTCGGGGACGACCGCCGGCAGCCGGTCCCCCGCCTCGACACGCGATCCGCGTGGCAGCTCGTCCGCGTGCCCGGCGAAGCAGTCGGGTCCGGCCTCTCGGCGCGGCCGGCCGGGGGGCTCGCGGATGCGCCGGCAGACAGGCCGGCGCATCCGTGCCAGGCTGGCGCGTCACCCGAGCCGACCCGCCGCGCCGCCATGCACCTCGACCTCTACCTCGCCTTCGTGGCCGCGACGGTCGTGCTGATCCTGATCCCCGGACCGAACGTCGCCCTGATCGTCGCCAACAGCGTGGCGCACGGCACCGCCTACGGCCTCGCCACGGTGGCGGGGACGAGCGCCGCGATGGTGGTGCAGCTCGCCCTGACGGTGCTCGGCACGGCGGCCCTGCTCGGCACCCTCACGGGCTGGTTCGAAGCCCTGCGCTGGGCCGGCGTCGCCTACCTGGCCTGGCTCGGCCTGCGGGCCTGGCGAGCCCCGCCCGCCGACCTCGGCCGGACCCGGCCCGAGCCCAGGGCCGCGGGCGCGATGGTCCTCAGGGGCTTCCTCGTCTCGCTCGGCAACCCGAAGACGGTGCTGTTCTTCGGTGCGTTCCTGCCGCAATTCGTCAGTCGGGACGCGGACGCGTTCGGACAGCTCCTGCTCCTGTCGGCGACGTTCCTCGGGCTCGCGGTCGTGCTCGACGGTGCCTGGGCGATCGTGTCCGGCCGGTTCCGCATCGCGCTCACAGGGCGCGCGCGCTGGCGCGGCCGGCTCACCGGCGGTCTCCTGATCGGTGCCGGCCTCGGCCTCGCGCTCGTCCGCGAGCCGTGAGCCCGCGCGCCGAAATCTGATCTTCCCTTTGGGAATGTGCCGGGTTTCACGGGATTTTTACGCGCCTCTACGTTTGATGGCCTCGACGGCGGGCTCGGTGTCCAGACCCGACGCCGCCCATGGGCCATCCCAGTGAGCCGGATCGACCGTACCAAGGCCCGGAACGACGGCGAGGCCGCCCGCGTGGCGGACGCGTTGGACGCGCTGGACGAGGAGGAATCGAAGCGCCTGCTCGCCGAGATCGAGCAGGCGATGCGCAGCCGGATGCACACCATCCGGCTCACCGACCGGCTCCAGAAATTCTACTTCCTGGCGACCCGGCGCCAGCGCAGCCGCATAGCCCGAGCGTGGTTCCTCGCGGTCGTCGCCATCAACCTCCTGACGATCGGCATCGACGCCATCCTGCACCCGCCCGTGCTCGGCCTCTCGCTCGCGATGCGGGCGGGGTTCATCCCCTTGGTCTACGGCATCCTGATCGGCGTCTGGCTGCGGCCGCGCCGGGCCTGGATCGAGGGCGCGACGCTCCCGCTCGCGGTGGCCGCCATGATGGTCGTGGCGGGGGTGATCAGCCGCCGGGCGGGCTTCCCGGGCAACGACTACCTCCTCGCCGGGCTGTTCGGCATCTCGACGGGCGTCGTGGTGATCCCCGTCGGCGTGGCCTGGACGATCCTGGGCGCCGCCGTCGCCATCGGGTCGTTCACGCTCCACGGCGCCTTGGGGCCGGCGCCCTGCATCCGCACGCTGATGTTCAGCCTCTACTGCGCCGCGGTGGTCGGCGCCCTGGTGCCGGCGAGGGCGGGGCTCAACGCCGTGATCCAGCACGCCTTCCTGCTCAGGCTCAAGAGCAGCATCCAGAGCCGGGCGCTCGCGGCCGCCAACGCCCGCCTCGCCGTCCAGGCCAGCACGGACACGCTCACCGGGCTCGCGAACCGCCGCGGCTTCGACGAGGCGGCGAACCGGCTCCTGCGGGCGGATGCGGGCCTCCCCTCGCGCCGCCTCGGCATCGTCATCGCCGACATCGACTTCTTCAAGCGCCTGAACGACACCGCCGGCCACCCGGCGGGCGACCGCTGCCTCGAGGCCGTGGCCGGGGCGATCCGGGCCTGCATCCCGAAGGGCGGGCTCGCGGCGCGCTACGGCGGCGAGGAGTTCATCTGCCTCCTGGTCGATCCGACCCCCGGCACGCTGCAACGCCTGGCCGAGGGGCTCCGCGCCGGCGTCGAGGCCCTGGGCTGGGCCAACCCGGGCCTCGGGCCCGGAGCCACCGTGACGGTGAGCGTCGGGATCGCGCTCGCGGCCCGGGATGGCGGCACGGCCGGCCTCGCGGACCTGATCGCGGCGGCGGATTCGGCCCTCTACCGGGCGAAGGCGGACGGACGCAACCGGGTCGTGGCCGCCTGGGAGGGGGGCGCCAGGGGGGCGGCTGACCGGGGCGCGGCCCGCCTCCCGGCCGCCGTCCCGGCCGCCGTCCCGGCGACGCGGGCCTCCTGAGCCGTGTCTCTCAGGGGCTCCAGCCCGCGGCGCAGTCCCGGATCAGCCCGCGCAGGAAGGCCTCGCCGGCCTCCAGGGCGGCGAGGGTGATGTACTCGTCGGGCTGGTGGGCCTGGTCGATCGAGCCCGGCCCGCAGACGACGGTCGGCAATCCGGCGAGCTGGAAGCGCCCGGCCTCCGTGGCGTACGGCACCGTGATGGTGTGGTTGCGGCCGGCCAGGCGCAGGGCGAGGCGCTCGGCGGGCGAGCCCGGCTCCGGCGCGAGCCCGGGCACCGCGGCGTCCTCCTCGGTCTCGATGCGGCCGTAGGGCCCGAAGCGGTTGAGGCGCTCGCGCGTCACCACCTCCGCGTGGGCGGCGAACAGGGCCGGGATCTCGTCGCGGGCGAGGTCGGGCAGGCCGCGGAACTCCCACAGGAACTCGCAGGCCTTCGGCAGGATGTTGCGGGCGGTGCCGCCGCCGATCGTGCCGACGTGGACGGTGGTGTAGGGCGGGTCGAACCGGCCGCTCGCGTCGCCCCGCGCCGCCATCCGGTCGGCGATGCGGTTGAGCTCCGCCACGAGCTCGGCCGCCGCCATCACGGCGTTGGCGCCGAGGGCGGGCTTCGCCGAGTGCGCCTCGTGGCCGTGCACCGTGGTGCGGTAGGTGTAGATGCTCTTGTGCGCGTCGGCGACGTCGAGGTCCGTCGGCTCCCCGACGATCACCGCGCCCGGGCGCGGCAGGTCGGCCCCGAGCCGCGCGATGACGTCGGCGACGCCCAGGCAGGTCGTCTCCTCGTCGTAGGACAGGAGGATGTGGATCGGCGTGCGCAGGTCCGCCGCGACCATGTCGGGCACGAGCGCGAGCGCGAGGGCGCAGAACCCCTTCATGTCCACGGCGCCGCGCCCGTAGGCGCGACCGTCCGCGACCCGCAGGGCGAACGGGTCGCTCGACCAGGACTGGCCGGCCACCGGCACGACGTCGGTGTGGCCCGAGAGCACGACGCCCCCGTCCCGCATCGGCCCGACGGTGCAGAACAGGGCCTCCTTGTCGCCCGCCCGGTTCGGCGCGCGGACGTAGGGGACGCCCCAGGCATCGAGGTAGCCGGCCACCCACGCGATCAGGGCGAGGTTCGACTTCTGGCTCTCGGTGTCGAAGGCGACCAGGCGCTCCAGGAGGGCGAGCGGGGTCAGGCGGGGGCCGGCATGGGTCATCGAGGGATTCGGCATCGTCTGGCTGAAGGAACGCTCCCCGCCGCAGGCCCGGGGCGCAAGCCCGCCGCCACCGGACGGCGCGCCGCGCCGCCCGCGCGCGCGCCGGGCTCTAGTGGACCACCCGGCGGACGTGGGGCGAATCGAGGTGGAAGGCCGGGATCGCCGCCTCGAAGCTGTCGCCGTCGGCGGTCGACATGGTGTAGGTGCCCTCCATGGTGCCGTCCGGCGTCGTGAGGGGGCAGCCGCTGGTGTAGCTGAAGGACTCGCCGGGGCCGAGCACGGGCTGCTTGCCGACCACGCCGGCGCCCCGCACCTCCTGCATCCCGCCGCGGCCGTCGATGATGCGCCAGTGGCGCGAGCGCAGCTGGACCCGCTCCCGCCCGTTGTTCGTGATCTCGACCGTGTAGGCGAAGAAGTAGCGGTCGTTGCCGGGGGAGGATTCCTCCTCCACGAAGCGGGGCTTCACGATCACGCTGATGCCGCGGGTCTCGGCCTTGTACATGAGTGTCTCCCGGGGACCGTCGACCGGAGGTCATGGACAACCGCAGCCGTGGTACGTCCCGGTCCTCGGGCCGTCAATCGCCCGCGGCTGCGGTCAGCACTCCTCCGGCGCCTTGACGGCAGCGGCCGTGCCCGCGCCCGCGCGCGGGCGACGCCGCCGCACCCGCGGGGCCCCGCGAGCGAAGCCCCGGCGCGCGGCCGGGGCCCGGGGGTGTCGGCACGGGGTCCCGGGGCGCCCGGGCCCCGCGGGACGGACCCGCCTACTTCTTGCCGAACGAGATGTTGCCGAAGCGCGAGTTGAAGCGCGACAGGCGGCCGCCGCGATCCATCAGCCGCTGCTCGCCGCCGGTCCAGGCCGGGTGCGTGCTCGGGTCGATGTCGAGGTTGAGCGTGTCGCCCTCCTTGCCGTAGGTCGACCGGGTCGTGAACTCGGTGCCGTCGGTCATCACCACCTTGATGAAGTGGTAATCGGGATGCTCGGTGCCCTTCTTGGCCGCTGCTTGCTTTGCCATGACGAATTCCTGAGAGTGCGGCCCGCCCCGAGCGCTCCGCCGTGGGCCGCGGCCATTGATCGCGCGTAATCGGATGAGCCGCGGCCTATACCTCACCTCCGGGCGCCGAACAAGCGCCCGCACCCGGACCAGACGAATCCGACATGGCCTCTCCCGACGCGTCCCGCTCCAAGGCCTCCTTGGGCGCGCTGAAACCCCTGATCCCGTTCGCGGCCCGCTACCGCGCCCGGATCGCCGCCGCCGTCGTGGCCCTGATCGCCGCCTCGGCCGCAACGCTCGTGGTGCCGGTCGCGGTCCGCCGCGTGGTCGACCTCGGCTTCTCGCAGGGCGAGGTCGGGATGATCGACGCGTATTTCGGCGCCCTGATCGGCGTGGTGGCGGTGCTCGCCGTGGCGAGCGCGGCCCGCTACTACTGCGTGGTGACGCTCGGCGAGCGGGTGGTGGCGGACCTGCGCACGGCGGTGTTTGCCCGCCTCACCACCCTCGATCCGGCCTTCTTCGACCGCTCGCGCAGCGGCGAGCTGGTCTCGCGCCTGACGGCGGATGCCGCGCAGGTGAAGTCGGTCTTCGGCGTCTCGCTCTCGATCCTCCTGCGGAACCTCTTCCTGTTCGCCGGCGCCGTCGGCATGATGGTCTGGTCGAGCCCGCGCCTCTCCGTGCTGGTGCTCGCCGCGATCCCGCTCATCGTGTTCCCGCTGATCCTCTCGGGCCGGGGCGTGCGCCGCCGCTCGCGGGCCGCGCAGGACCGCCTGGCCGACGCCTCCGCGTACGCCACCGAGGCGGTCGGAGCCGTGCGCACCATGCAGGCCTTCGGGATGTCGGAGGCCACGGCGGCGCGCTTCGCGGGCGCGTCCGAGGACGCCTACCTGGCGTCCCGGTCCTCGGCGCGGGCGCGGGCGCTCCTCACGGGCGTGGCGATCTTCCTGATCTCGGCGAGCGTCGTCGGCGTGCTCTGGTACGGCGCGCAGGGCGTGGCGAGCGGCCACATGACGGCCGGCCAGCTCTCGCAGTTCGTGCTCTACGCGGTCTTCGGCGCGAGCGCCCTCGGCCAGCTCTCGGAGGTCTACGGCGAGCTCACCCTCGCGGCCGGCGCGGCCGAGCGCCTGGGCGAGATCCTGCACACCGTGCCGGCGATCGGCGCGCCCGACCGTCCCCGCGCCCTGCCGTCCCCGCCCCGGGGCGAGGTGGCGTTCGAGCGGGTGCGGTTCTCCTACCCGGCCCGGCCCGAGCGCGTCGCCCTGCACGACCTCAGCTTCGCGGTGGCGCCCGGCGAGCGGGTCGCCCTGGTGGGGCCCTCGGGCGCCGGCAAGAGCACCGTGCTCCAGCTTCTGCTGCGCTTCTACGACCCCGATTCGGGCCAGGTGCGGGTCGACGGCGTCCCTGTGGACGCGGTCGAGCCCGAAGCCCTGCGCCGGCGCCTGTCGCTCGTCCCGCAGGACCCGACGGTGTTCAGCGGCACGATCCTCGACAACATCCGGTACGGCCGCCCCGACGCCGACGAGGCCGAGGTGGTGCGGGCCGCCGAGCGCGCCTACGCGGACGCCTTCGTGCGGGCCCTGCCGCAGGGCTACGGGACGCTGGTGGGCGAGCGCGGCGTGACGCTCTCGGGCGGCCAGCGCCAGCGCATCGCCATCGCGCGGGCGATCCTGAAGGACGCGCCGATCCTGCTCCTCGACGAGGCGACGTCCGCCCTCGACGCCGAGAGCGAGCGGGCCGTGCAGGCGGCCCTCGACCTGCTCATGAAGGGCCGCACCACCCTCGTCATCGCCCACCGCCTCGCCACCATCCGGGCCGCCGACCGCATCCTGGTGCTCGACGAGGGCCGCGTGGTGGAGGAGGGCACCCACGAGGGCCTGCTCGCCCGCAACGGGCTCTACGCCCAGCTCGCCGCGCTCCAGTTCGGGGCCGGCGAGCCCGCGGCCGACCCGCGCCAGGTGGCGACGGCGTAGCGCCCGCCCCCGCGGGGCCGAGGTCCCGCGCCGCGGACTTCGCGACGAGAACAGGAACCCGGCGACGAGTACAGGAACCCGGCGACGAGAACAGGAACCCGGCGACGAGGCAGGGACCCGGAGCCGTCGCGGCTGCACCCCGAACGGGCGCGGCCCGAGAGCATTTTCCGGCGAAGGGGACACCGGTTCGCCGCGGAGAATGCGGCAGAACCAAGAACCTGGAGCAGCGGCCGATTGCAGCGTGATCGGATGCTGCTCTAGCGCTCGGTCAGCTTCATCTCGATGCGGCGGTTGCGGGCGTAGGCCTCGTCGGTGGTCGCCGCGTCGAGGGGCTGGAACTCCCCGAAGGCCCCGGCGAGCAGGCGCTGGGGCGGGATGCCCCGGCCCGCCAGGTACTGCACCACCGCGATGGCGCGCGCCGCCGAGAGGGCCCAGTTCGACGGGAACTGCGACGAGCTGATCGGCCGCGCGTCGGTGTGGCCGTCGACCCGCAGCACCCAGGGGATGTCCGCCGGGATCTGCCGGTTGAGCTCCAGGATCGCGGAGGCGATGCGGTCGATCTCCGGGCCGGCCTCCGGCTTCAGGGTGGCCTGGCCGGCCGCGAACAGCACCTCGGATTGCAGCACGAAACGGTCGCCGACGATGCGGATGTCGCTGCGGCTGCCGAGGACCTGGCGCAGGCGGCCGAAGAAGTCCGAGCGGTAGCGCGCCAGCTCCTGCACCCGCTGGGCCAGCGCGACGTTGAGGCGGCTGCCGAGATCGGCGATGCGGGCCTGGCTCTCCCGGTCGCGGGTCTCGGAGGCCGCGAGCGCGTCCTCCAGGGCCGCGAGCTGCTGGCGCATGGCCGAGATCTGCTGGTTGAGCAGGTCGATCTGGCTCATGGCCCGGGCGGCGGAGTTCCTCTCCGCCTCGAGCTGGCGCCCGATCTCGGCCGCGCGCCCCTGCGCGCCCTGGTCGGTGGCGAGGAGGTCCTGCAGCCGCCGCCGCTCGCCCTCGGCGTTCTGGAGGTTGGCGCGCAGGGAGGCCGCGCCCTCCTCGGCCGCCCGCTTGCCGGAGCGCTCGAGGGCGAGGAGGTCGGTCAGCTCGACGATCTGGCGGTTGAGCCGGTCGAGCACCGTGTCGCGGCCCGACAGTTCCTGAGACAGGAAGAACTGGCCGGTGACGAAGATGGTCAGGAGGAAGACCACCGACAGCAGCAGCGTCGTCAGCGCGTCGACGTAGCCGGGCCAGATGTTGAGGGCGCGGTCGCGCCGGACGAGGCGGCCGGCCATCAGCGAGCCCGCCCGCGCGAGGCGCTCACTCCACCCGCTCCCGGGCGATGCGGTCGAGCACCTGCTTCAGCTCGCGCTCGCGGCTGGCCTGGGCCTCGACCCAGTCGCGGATCATCTGCTGCTCGGCACGCATGTGCTGCACCAGCCCCTGGATGCCCTCGGCGAGGTTCGCCATGGCCTGCGTGCTGGAGCGGCTGTGGCTGGTGCTGTCCCCCACCAGCGTGCCGAGCCGGGCCATGGCCTCGGCGAGCTCGCGGTTCGGGGCCTCGGGCGACCGGGCCGGCATCACCGCCACGGTCGCCGGCACCGGGACGGGCGCCGCGGCCGGCGCCGGCCCCGCCCCGGTGACGAGCCAGTCCTCGAGCTCGTTGTAGAAGCGCGTGTGGGCCTGGCCGGCCTGCAGGTCGAGGAAGCCGATCACCAGGGAGCCGGCGAGGCCGAACAGCGAGGCCGAGAACGACAGGCCGATGCCCGACAGCGGCACCGCGAGCCCGCTTTTCAGCTCGTCGAACATCACGGCGGCGTCGCCGCCCCCGGCCCGCATCGAGCGGATCACGTTGCCGACCGCCGACAGCGTGTCGATCAGGCCCCAGAAGGTGCCGAGCAGGCCGAGCAGGATCAGGAGCCCGCCGATGTAGCGCAGGATCTCCCGGCCCTCGTCGAGGCGCGACGCCACCGTGTCGAGGAGCGGCTGGAAGGCGGCCTGCCCGTGGGGCCGGCCGCCGCCGCGGTCGCGCAGGGCGGGCGCCAGGGCCGCGAGGATGCGCGGCGTGCCCGCCTGCTGCCCGCCGCCCTCGGCGACCCGGTTGACGTACCGGACCTCGCGGAAGAGGCGCTGCACCTGCCCGAACGACAGGATGACGGCGATGAGCGCGACGCCCAGGATCAGGCCGTTGAGGCCCGGGTTGGCCATGAAGGCCGGCACGATCTGGCGGTAGAGCACGAAGGCCAGGAAGCCGGCCAGGGTCAGGAACACCACCATGCGGATGAGGTAGATCCGCGGCGATGTCAGGGGAGGGGACGCAGCACTCGCCGCCATCGCGTCGACGTTCTCGCTCTATCCGGGGCGGCGCGGACGCGGCCGCGCGCAAGGTTCCACAGGTCTCTCCCCGGTCGGAACGCCCGGCCGAGGCCCGTCGCACTCTGCCGGGTGGCGTGGCCCCGATCAAGCCGGAGCAGTGCGGATGGCCGGGGCGCCGCGCGGGCGCGCCGGCGCCACGGAGGCGGCCGCGCGCGATTGCGCGCAGGACGCCCGGCACCGCGTGGAGGATGCGGCGCTCGCCGAGGTGGCGCTCGAGGCCAGGGAGCGCGGCTGCGGCGGCCCCGCCGGCGCGCAAGGGAGCCCCGTCCGGGTCGTCGCCGACGAAACGAGCCGCTGCGCCGTTCCCGTCGCGGCGGTGCCGGCGATCCGCTCCCCCGAGCGCGGCGCCGGCCGGGCGGCGCGGGCCGGGGCCGGGCTCTCGCCCGCGCCGACCGGTCGTCAGTCCCAGTGCCCCGGCCAGGTCTCCTCGAGATGCGGCCCGAGGCGCACGGGGCTGACCCGGCGGGCGAGCCCGGTGGCGTCGTCGGTCTCGACGGCGAGGCCGCAGAGCGTGCCCTCGCCGGTGGCGGGTTCGAGGCGGCTGCCGGGGGTCTTCTGCAGGAAGCGCCGCACCGGCTCGTCCTTCTGCATGCCGAGGACCGAATCGTAGTCGCCGCACATGCCGACGTCGGACTGGTAGGCGGTGCCGCCGGGCAGGATGCGGTGGTCGGCGGTGGGGACGTGGGTATGGGTCCCGACGACGAGGCTCGCCCGGCCGTCGAGGAACCAGCCGAAGGCCTCCTTCTCGCTCGTGGCCTCGGCGTGCACGTCGACCACCACGGCGTCGGCGGCGTCGCGCAGGGGGCAGGCCGACAGCTCGCGCTCCGCCGCCGCGAAGGGATCGTCGAGGGCGTCGAGGAAGACGCGGCCCATCACGTTGACGACGAGCACCCGGGCCCCGCCGCGGGTCTCGACCACGGTGGCGCCGCGGCCGGGCGTGCCCGGCGGGTAGTTGGCCGGGCGCACGAGCCGCGGCTGGCGCTCGATGAACACCAGGGCCTCGCGCTGGTCGAAGGCGTGGTTGCCGAGGGTCACCGCGTCGGCGCCGGCGTTGAGGAGCTCGTCGCAGATCGCCTCGGTGAGGCCGAAGCCCCCGGCGGCGTTCTCGCCGTTCACCACCACGCAGTCGAGGCGCCAGCGCTCGCGCAGGGCCGGCAGCCGGTCCGCGACGGCGTGGCGCCCGGGACGTCCCACGACGTCGCCGAGGAAGAGGAGGCGCATGGCGGTCAGGCTCCGCGGGGGTGGAGGATGCCCGCCTCGGTGACCACGCGGTCGAGGCGGCGGTCGTGGGGACCGTCCGGCACGCACGGCGTCTCCTGCGCCGCGAAGGCGATGCCGACGGCGAGCACGGGGCCGTCGGCCCCGAGCGCCGCGAGGGCCCGGTCGTAGTAGCCCTTGCCGTAGCCGATGCGGTGCCCCCGGCGGTCGAAGGCGGCGAGCGGCACCAGGAGGGCGCGGGGGCGCACCGCGGGGGCGTCCGGCCCGGGCTCGCTGAGGCCGAAGCCCGCCGGCGCCAGGGCGTCGGCGTCCCGCACGAGGCGGAACACCAGGCCCTCCGGGGCGACCTGCGGCAGCGCCACCCCCTGCCCGCGGGCCCGCAGGCCGGCGATCAGCGGGCGCACGTCGACCTCGCTGCGGATCGGCCAGTAGGCGCCGAGGACGGCGAAGTCCCGCAGCTCGGGCAGGGCGAGGACGCTCTCGGCGATGCGCGCCGAGGCCGCCGCCCGGGCGGCGGGGCCGAGGCCGTCCCGCCGGGCCAGGGCCGAGGCCCGGAGCGCGGCCTTCTCGGAGGAGGCGGACGGGGTATCGGTCATCGAGATCAAGCGCGGAGCCACGAGAGCCGTTGGAGAATCGATCCCGGGAAACCTACAGAGTAGGTGGGCGCCGTTTTGCCCCGGTCCACGGACCGGGGCAGGGACAGCTCCCTGGGGAGTCGATAAGGCCCCGGGGAATGTGTCTCCTGACGAGAACCGCAGCCCCGCCCACCCCATGTAGCGCTGCGACGGGCCCGGCGCCAGGGGTGCGCCCGCGCGATCCGCGCGATCGCGCCCGGGCCGGGACACGCCCGGGCCGGGACACGGGGCGAGAAAGCTGCTAGGCACCGGCCCTCCCGCGCCGGCCGCCCGCACCGGCGCCCGCCACCCCCCGCGTCCCCGCAACGGCGCGCGACCCCCGCCCCCGCGACGATCCATGAGCATCCAGGCCGTCCTCGCCCCCGTCTTCGTCCAGGTTCTCCTGACCTTCGGGCTCCTGCTCTGGACCGGGCGGGCCCGCTTCGCCGCCGCGCGGGCCGGCGCCGTCCGGGTCAGGGACATCGCCCTCGGCCAGCGCGCCTGGCCGGCGCCGGTGCAGCAGGTCTCGAACGCGTTCTCCAACCAGTTCGAGCTGCCGGTCCTGTTCTACGCGCTCACCGCCCTGGCGCTCGCGACCCGGAAGGCCGATCTCCTGTTCGTCGCGATGGCCTGGCTGTTCGTGCTGTCCCGCCTCGCGCACGCGGCGATCTACGCCTCCTCCAACGTCGTGATCCGGCGCTTCGGCGCCTTCCTGGCCGGAGCGCTGGTGCTGATGGCGATGTGGATCGTGTTCGCGGCGCGGATCCTCCTCGCGCCGGCGGCGTGAGAGCCGCCGGACGGGCGGCGTGAGGGCCGCCGGACGCGCGGCGCGGGCCGCCGGGTCAGTAGCGCGGGGCGCGCGGCGGGCCGCCGTACTCGAGCTGTGTCTTGGCGTCGTAGGGCCGGGGCGGCGGCGGGGTGAGGTCGGGGGCAGGGGCCAGCGCCGTGGCGCAGGCAGCCAGGGCGACCGCCAGCAGGCCCGCCAGGCTCAGGGACAAGGCAGGTGACATGACCTTAGGCGACATGGACGATGGGCTCCGGGCGTGCAGGGCGCACCCGCAGGATCTGGACGGGCTTCGGGCCGAAAGCTTGGCCGTCCCGGGCCGCAACGCCGGCGCGAGCGTGGCGGTTTCGCGATGACGCCCGCCGCCCGCCTCTCCGCCGCCATCGAGGTGCTCGGCGACATCGCCGGCCGGCGCCGCCCGGCCGCCGACGCGCTCAAGGATTGGGGCCTCGCCCACCGCTTCGCCGGCTCGGGCGACCGGGCCGCCATCGCGAGCCTCGTCTACGACGCCCTGCGCCGGCGCGCCTCCGCGGCCTGGATCATGGGCGAGGACACGCCCCGGGCGGTGCTCATCGGCTCGCTCCGCCTCCAGCGCGGCCTGGCCTCCCCCACCATCGCGGCCCTGCTCACCGGCGAGCGCTTCGCGCCGCCCCCCCTCACGCAGGACGAGCGGGAGCGCCTCGACACGGCCTCGCTCGCCGACGCGCCGCCCCACATCGCCGGCGACGTGCCGGACTGGGTGCTGCCGTCGCTCGCCGGCGCCCTCGGCGCCGACCTGCTGGCGGAGCTGCGGGCGCTCGCCCGGCGCGCGCCCCTCGACATCCGGGTGAACAGCCTGAAGGTCGCCCGCGAGGCCGTGCGGGAGGCGCTCGCCCACCTCGCGCCGGAGCCGACCCCGCACGCGCCCTGCGGCCTGCGGGTCCCGATCGGCGAGGACGGGCGGGGGCCTGCCCTGCACGTCGAGCCGGAGTTCCTGGAGGGCTGGTTCGAGATCCAGGACGAGGGCTCGCAGCTCGCCGCCGGCCTGGCCGGCGCCGTCCCGGGCGCGACGGTGGTGGACCTCTGCGCGGGCGGCGGCGGCAAGACCCTCGCGCTCGCCGCCCTCATGCGCAACGAGGGCCGCCTCGTCGCCACGGACGACGATCCCCGCCGCCTGGCGCCGATCCACGAGCGCCTGCGCCGCTCGGGCGCCGCCGCCGAGGTGCGCACCCCCCGGGGCGGGCGCGGGCGGGCCGACGTGATGGCCGACCTCGACGGGCAGGCCGACCTCGTGCTCGTCGATGCGCCCTGCACCGGCTCGGGCACCTGGCGCCGCAATCCCGACGCCAAGTGGCGCCTGCGCCCGGGCAGCCTCGCCACCCGGGTGGCCGAGCAGCACGCCGTCCTCGACCGCGCCGCGCGCCTCCTGAAGCCCGGCGGGCGCCTCGCCTACGTCACCTGCTCGCTCCTGCCCGAGGAGAACGACGACGCGGTCACGGGCCTCCTCGTGCGCCGCGGCGACCTCGCGGTCGCCCCCCTCGACCTGCCCCCGAGCCTCGCCGCCGCGACGCGCCGGACGCGCCACGGACTCCAGATGACGCCCGCGACCACCGGCACCGACGGCTTCTACGTCGCCGGTCTCGTCCTGCGCGGGTCCTGAGGGCGCCGCCACGGCAGCGCTGCCGGGCCGGTATTTTTCTGCCGTGCATCTGGAATGATTTCGCTTATTCATCGCACAGGGGAGCGTGGCCGTCGGCCGGGCGGCGCGCCGGACGCCCCGGGCTGAGGCGACGGCACTTCGGACGGTCGGGCATGGCGGTGCATCGCAGGACCTTGCTCACGGGAGCCGCCGCCCTCCCGTTCGCGCGCCCGGGACCCGGCGCGCAGGCGCAGGAGGCGCGGCCGGCCCACGACGCGCCCCTGGCTCCCGGCGCCGCCCTCGAGACGGTGCGGCTCTGGCCGGACCGGCCCCCGGGCGGGGGCGGGCCGAGCCCGGACGGTCCCCGCTTCGACGAGAGCCGCGAGGGCGTCATCACGGCCGTGGCCGAGCCCTGCCTGATGGTGATGCGGCCCGCGCGCCCCAACGGCACCGCGATGCTGATCGCCGCCGGCGGCGGCTACCGGCGCATCGACATCGGGCACGAGGCCGTGCCGGTGGCGCAGTGGCTGACCTCGCTCGGGGTCACCGCCTTCGTGCTCGTCTACCGCCTGCCGGGGGAGGGCTGGGGGGCCGGCGCCGACGCGCCGCTCCAGGACGTGCAGCGAGCCCTGCGGCTCGTCCGCGCCCGGGCCCGGCGCTACGGCTACGAGCCCGGGCGGGTCGGCGTCATCGGCTTCTCGGCGGGCGGGCACCTCATGGGCTGCGCCTCGGTGCGCTTCGGCGCCCGCCTGTACGAGCCGGTGGACGAGGACGACGCCCTCTCGGCCCGGCCCGACGCCGCCGCCCTGATCTACCCGGTGATCACCCTGCGGCCGCCCTTCGACCGCACGTCGAGCCGGCGCGTGCTCGTGGGCGAGAGCCCGACCCGCTTCGCCACCAACAGCTACTCGGTCGAGATGCACGTGCGGGCGCAGTCGCCGCCCACCTTCCTGGCCCAGGCGGCGGACGACCCGGTGGCGGTGGTCGACAATTGCCTGCTGATGTACGGGGCGCTCAGGGCCGCCGACGTGCCGGTGGAGATGCACCTGTTCGAGAAGGGCGGCCACGGCTTCAACCTCGGCGTGCCGGGCTCGCCCGCCGCCGCCTGGCCCGGCCTGTTCGCCACCTGGGCCCGGCGCCGCGGCCTCATCCGGGCCTGACCGGGACGCCAAGCCCCGCTTGTCGAAGCAAGCCCCGCTTGTCGAAGCAAGACCCGCTTTTCGAAGAACGCCCGGCGGACGGCATCGGCGCACCCGCGCACGGCATACCGTATCTTCCAATACCGATTGACAGGCCCTCGGCCGCCATCCCATCATGGCTCCCGTGAGCACCGCCGGCCCGCCCGATCCGACCCTGAACGCGCCGCTCGCGGCCTTCGCGGGCGCGCCGCCGCCGGCCCCGGCCTGGTTCCGCGAGGTGCTGGCGGCGGCCCCGGAGGCGGGGTCCCTGACGGTGGCGGGGGCGCGAATCGAGACCCTGTCCTGGGGCGAGCGCGGCAGGCCCGGGCTCCTCCTCCTGCACGGCAGCGGGGCGCACGCGGGCTGGTGGCGCTTCATCGCGCCGTTCCTGGCGGACGGGCACCGGGTCGCCGCCCTGTCCTGGTCCGGCATGGGGGGCTCCGACTGGCGGGAGGCCTACGGCCTCGACCTCTTCGCCGACGAGGCGGAGCGGGCCGCCGAGGCGGCCGGCCTGTTCGCGGCCGGGCCCCCGCTGATGGTCGGGCACTCCTTCGGCAGCCTGCCGATGCTGGCGCTCGCGGGCCGCTCCGGCCCGCGCTGGCGGGGCGCGGTCCTGGTCGACCCGCCGATCTTCTCGCCGGAGCGCCGGCACCGCCCGGCGCGGGGCGACGGCGCGGCCCGCACCCACCGAGTCTACCCGACGCTGGCCGAGGCGCTGGCGCGCTTCCGCTTCGCCCCGGTGCAGCCCTGCGACACGCCCTACATCGCCGACCTGATCGCCCGCGAATCCCTGAAGCCGGTGGCGGGCGGGTTCACCTGGCGCTTCGATCCCGCCCTCTGGGGGCGCCTGCGGCTGCCCGATCGGGCGGCGCTGGTGGGCGCGGCGCGCTGCCCGCTCGCGCTCGTGTGCGGCGCCCGCTCCGACCTGATGCGGCCGGCCGACGCCGCCTACGTGACGCGCCTCCTGCCGGCGGGCTCGCCCCGGATCGACGTGCCGGAGGCCTACCACCACGTGATGGTCGACCAGCCGCTGGCCTTCGTGGCGGCCCTGCGCGCCCTGCTGGCGGCCTGGCCCGGGGAGCGGTCCCGGCCGGCCTGACGGGATCGTCCCGACAACTTCGCGGTGGATGGCGGATTGCTCATTCGGCCGGTTTGCGCCAA
Source organism: Methylobacterium crusticola (assembly GCF_003574465.1). Taxonomy (GTDB): domain Bacteria; phylum Pseudomonadota; class Alphaproteobacteria; order Rhizobiales; family Beijerinckiaceae; genus Methylobacterium; species Methylobacterium crusticola. The sequence continues at coordinate 13,611 of NZ_QOWC01000016.1, read as the reverse complement.
GCGCTTACGGAAGGGGTTCGCGGATGGCGGACGCGCGAGTGCGCCCCCCGCGCGAGGCCGGCCCGACCGGGCCTGCCGCGCCAGTGCGAGGAGGGCCCGCGTGCCAGGTCACGACGTTTCCCCGGCCGCCCCGGCGCCGGCGCGCGCCCCCGGGGCGGCGCGCGCGCCATGAGCTACGAGTTCGAGTTCGGCGAGGTCTTCGCCTACTGGCCGGAGCTCGTGGCCGGCGCGGCGCACACCCTCGTGCTGTCGACCCTCGCCATGGCGATCGGGATGGTGGTCGCCGTGCTGGGCGCCCTCGCCAAGACCTCCGGGCCGGCCTGGCTCCGGTGGCTCGTCGACGCCTACATCGAACTCATCCGCAACACGCCGTTCCTGATCCAGATCTTCGTGATCTTCTTCGGCCTGCCCTCGATCGGCCTGCGCCTCGAGCCGGACAGCGCCGCGCTCCTCGCCCTCGTGGTCAACGTCGGCGCCTACGGCATCGAGATCATCCGCGCCGGCATCGAGAGCATCGACGGCGGCCAGATCGAGGCCGGCAAGTCCCTCGGCATGAAGCCGCTCCAGATCTTCCGCTACGTCGTGCTGAAGCCGGCCATCCAGGCGATCTACCCGTCGCTGACGAGCCAGTTCATCCTCCTGATGCTGAATTCCAGCGTCTGCTCGGCGATCGCGGCGAGCGAGCTCACGGCGGCGGCGGGCGACATCCAGTCCCGCAACTTCCGCAGCTTCGAGGTCTACCTCGTGGTCACGGGCATCTACTTCATCCTCTCGTGCCTGCTGTGGGGAGCGTTCGCCGGGATCGAGCACGCGTTCCTGCGCAGGCCGAGCCGGCGGTAAGGACAGGGTCGCCATGCGGGTCCTCGGCGAGAGCGACGTCCTCTTCATCCTGGCGGCGGTGCGCTGGACGCTGCTGCTCTCCGTCATCGCGTTCCTGGGCGGGGCGATCGGCGGCCTGTTCGTGGCGCTCGCCCGCACCGGCGAGATCACGCCCCTGCGCTACGTCGCGATGGGCTACATCAAGATCTTCCAGGGCACGCCGCTCCTGATGCAGCTCTTCCTGGCCTTCTTCGTGCCGGGCATCTTCGGGTTCAACGTCGACCCCTGGGGCGCCGCCGCCCTCGGGCTGTCGCTGCACGCCAGCGCGTTCCTGGGGGAGATCTGGCGCGGCAGCATCGAGACCGTGCCGCGCGGGCAGTGGGAGGCGGCGACCTCGCTCGGGTTCCGCTACTGGGCCAAGATGGCGCTGGTGATCGTGCCCCAGGCGGTCCGCATCGCGGTCGCGCCGACGATCGGGTTCCTGGTCCAGCTGATCAAAGGGACATCGCTCGCCTCGATCATCGGCTTCGTCGAGCTCACCCGTGCCGGCCAGATCATCAACAACGCCACCTTCCGGCCGTTCACGATCTTCGGCTTGGTCGCCCTGGTGTACTTCGTGATCTGCTGGCCGCTGTCCGCCTACAGCCGGCGGATCGAGAGAAAGCTCGCGGTGGCCGGCCGCTGAGCCGGGACCGCGTCAGCGCGTTCGCGTCGAGAGGAGACACACGATGACGTCACTGATGAGGCCGTCCCGCCGGCGGCTCGGCCTGATGCTGGCGGCGGGGCTGGCCGCCGCGCTCCTGCCCGGGCTCCCGCGCGACGCGCGCGCCGCCACGCCGGAGGAGATCAAGGCCCGCGGCAAGATCGTGGTCGGGGTGCTCACCGACTACCCGCCCTTCGGCGGCACCGACGCGGCCCAGAAGCCCGCCGGCTACGACGTCGACGTCGCCCGGCTCTTCGCCAAGGCCCTCGGCGTCGAGCTGGAGCTCGTCCCGGTCACGGGTCCCAACCGCATCCCCTACCTCTTGACGAACAAGATCGACCTGCTGATCGCGACATTCGGCATCACGGCCGAGCGCTCGAAGCAGGTGCTGTTCTCCAACCCCTACAGCGCGCTCAGCACCTACGTGCTCGGCCCCAAGGCGCTGGCGGTCTCCAAGCCCGAGGACCTGAAGGGCGTCACGATCGGGGTCGCCCGGGCGAGCACCCAGGACACCGCGGTCTCGGCCGTCGCGCCGCCCGGGACCCGCATCATGCGCTTCGACGACGACGCCACGACCACGCAGGCGATCATCTCCGGCCAGGTCCAGTCCATCGGCGCGAGCAACACCGTGCTGGCCCAGCTCACAAAGGACTACGCGAGCCTGGGCATCGAGCCGAAGTTCAATCTCAAGGAGCAGGCGAACGGCATGGCGTTCCGCAAGGCCGACACGGCCCTGCGCGAGCGCGCCAACGCCTTCATCGCCGAGATCGCCGCCAACGGCGAGCTCTCGGCCATCAACCAGCGCTGGTTCGCCCGGCCCCTCGGCGCGCTGCCGCCGATGCCGCAGTTCTGAAGCCCCCGCCGGGCGGTCGATGCCGCCCGGCCCGAACCGATGCCGGAACCCCCCATGACGACGAGCGACGAGACCGCCCCGATCCCGCACGCGCTGGGCGACGTCGTCATCACGATGCGCCAGGTCAACAAGTGGTACGGCAGCTTCCACGTGCTGCGCGACATCGACCTCTCGGTGCGCCGCGGCGAGCGCATCGTGATCTGCGGGCCCTCGGGCTCTGGCAAGTCCACCCTGATCCGCTGCCTCAACCAGCTCGAGGCGCACCAGTCCGGCGACATCACGGTCGACGGGGTCGCGCTGGTCCCGGGGCTCGCCGGGATCGAGAGCGTGCGCCGCGAGATCGGCATGGTGTTCCAGCGCTTCAACCTGTTCCCGCACCTGACGGCGCTCGAGAACTGCACGCTCGCGCCCATGAAGGTGCGGGGCCTGTCCCGGGCCGAGGCCGAGGCCGCGGCCCGCACCTACCTGGAGCGCGTCCACATCCCCGAGCAGGCGGGCAAGTACCCGGTCCAGCTCTCCGGCGGGCAGCAGCAGCGCGTGGCCATCGCCCGCTCGCTGTGCATGAACCCCAAGATCATGCTGTTCGACGAGCCCACCTCCGCCCTCGACCCCGAGATGGTCAACGAGGTGCTCGACGTGATGATCGAGCTCGCCCTCAGCGGCATGACGATGCTGGTTGTGACGCACGAGATGGGCTTTGCCCGCCGCGTCGCCGACCGGGTGGTGTTCATGGACCAGGGCGAGATCGTCGAGCAGGCGCCGCCCGCGGCCTTCTTCGGAGAGCCCCGGAACGAGCGCACGCAGCGCTTCCTCGGGCAGATCCTGCCGGCCGGACGCAGCGGCGCGACGGCCGGGTGAGGGCCGCCGCGCCGCGGCGCCGGTTCGCTCCGGCGCCTCAGAAGCAGCGGCGGACGCGGCGCACCAGCACGCGGCCCATCGGGCCCCGCGTCCGCGTCACCGCGACCGTGCAGCGCGGCCCGCGGCGCACCACCCGGCGGGTGACGTACTGCGCCGGCGCGACCGCGTCCGCCGGGGCGAGGACCGCCCCGGCGGCGACCGGCAGGGCCGCGGCGGGCGCGGCGGCGAGGGCCGCGAGGGCGGCGATCCCGAGGACGATGGCTCTCATGGCGAGACCTCCTGTCTGATGGGGTTCCAGGGGCGCCCTCCCTCGCGCCGGAGCGATGAACGCCGGGTTAACGCGGGCGCCCGGGTGTGGGCGGCGGCGCCGGCGCGTTGCACCCGGGCGAGGGCTCGTCTAACTCCAGCAGCATGACGACCGACCACGACAAGATCCTCATCGTCGATTTCGGCAGCCAGGTGACCCAGCTCATCGCCCGCCGGGTGCGGGAGGAGGGGGTCTACTCCGAGATCGTGCCCTTCCAGGCGGCGGAGGCGGCCTTCGCGGCCATGAAGCCGCGCGCCGTGATCCTGTCGGGCGGGCCGGAATCCGTCACCGTCGAGACCTCGCCCCGGGCGCCGCAGACGGTGTTCGAGGCCGGCGTCCCGGTGCTCGGGATCTGCTACGGCGAGCAGACCATGGCGGCCCAGCTCGGCGGCGAGGTCGAGGGCGGCCACCACGCCGAGTTCGGCCGCGCCGAGGTCGAGATCATCGCCGATTCGGCGCTGTTCCGGGGCGTCTGGCACGTCGGCGAGAAGTACCCGGTCTGGATGAGCCACGGCGACCGGGTGACCAAGCTCCCGGACGGCTTCTCCACGGTGGCGATCTCGCCGAACGCGCCCTTCGCGGCGGTGGCGGACGAGGCGCGGCGGTTCTACGCCGTGCAGTTCCATCCCGAGGTCGCCCACACCCCCCACGGGGCGCTCATCATCCGCAACTTCGTGCGCGACATCGCCGGGTGCACCGGCGACTGGTCGATGCGGGCGTTCCGCGACGAGGCCGTCGCCCGCATCCGGGCCGAGGTCGGCGGGGCCAAGGTGCTGTGCGGGCTGTCGGGCGGCGTCGACTCGGCGGTGGCCGCGGTGCTGATCCACGAGGCGATCGGCGAGCAGCTCACGTGCGTGTTCGTCGACCACGGCCTGCTGCGCCTGGGCGAGGCCGAGGAGGTGGTGCGGCTGTTTCGCGACCACTACAACATCCCGCTCGTGCACGTGCAGGCGGCCGACCTCTTCCTCGGCGAGCTCGCCGGGGTCACCGACCCGGAGGTCAAGCGCAAGACCATCGGGCGCCTGTTCATCGACGTGTTCGAGGCGCAGGCCAAGACGATCGGCGGGGCGGAGTTCCTGGCCCAGGGGACCCTCTATCCCGACGTCATCGAGAGCGTGTCCTTCACGGGCGGCCCCTCGGTGACGATCAAGAGCCACCACAACGTCGGCGGGCTGCCGGCGCGCATGAACATGCGCCTCGTCGAGCCCCTGCGCGAGCTGTTCAAGGACGAGGTCCGGGTGCTCGGCCGGGAGCTCGGCCTGCCGGAGGCCTTCGTGGGCCGCCACCCCTTCCCGGGCCCGGGCCTCGCCATCCGCTGCCCGGGCGAGATCACGCCGGAGAAGCTCGACGCCCTGCGCAAGGCCGACGCGATCTACCTCGAGGAGATCCGCAAGGCCGGCCTCTACGACACGATCTGGCAGGCCTTCGCGGTGATCCTGCCGGTCAAGACCGTCGGGGTGATGGGCGACGGGCGCACCTACGACCACGTCTGCGCGCTGCGCGCCGTCACCTCCGTCGACGGCATGACGGCGGATTTCTACCCCTTCGACATGACCTTCCTGGGCCGGGTCGCGACCCGGATCATCAACGAGGTCAAGGGCATCAACCGCGTCACCTACGACATCACCTCGAAGCCCCCCGGGACGATCGAGTGGGAGTGAGGCCCCGCGGCCCCGCCCGTCGCTCCGGCGCGCGGCGAGGCGTGCGGCGTGTCCGCGGCGCGGCCTTCCGGACCCGGATCCTCCGCGGCGTCCCGGCCGGGCGCGGGCGGGCCTGAAGCTCCGGCCTCGGGGCCGGATGATCCGTGCCGGCGCACTCGGCGCGCCGCGGTCGCGACGCCTCACCCGGTTCCGCGGCCTCGCCCGCCCGACCAGGGTGCCGGGCATCGACCTCCTCGCCCCGCAACCGCGCCGGAGGGTGTCGAGACGCCCGGGCGACCGGCGCGGGGCTGCACCGAGGCGCAAGGGTCCCCGATCGGCCGGCCGGAGCCGGGCCGGCGCGACGCCGCCTGACGCCGCGGGGGCCCGGGAGCGGAGCCTCCCCCGGGCCCCCGCGGGCGCGCCCGCAGGATCGCGTTCCGGGTCCCGCCTTCGCGCCTTCAGGCGATCGGGCCCGTGTGCTTCTCGAGCAGGGCCCAGGCGTCGTCGCCGAACTTGCCCTTCCACTCCTTGTAGAACCCGGCCGACTGGAGCTTGGCCTGGAACGACTTGGTGTCGACGTCGTGGAAGGTCAGGCCGCGGGCCAGCAGGTCCTTCTCGGTCGAGCCGTTGCGCGCAAGCGTCTCCTTGCGCTGCTCGACCGCCTGGGTGTTGAAGTGCTTGCCGACGACGGTCCTCACGTCCTGGGGCAGCGAGCGCCAGATCTTGCCGTTGGCGAGGAGCCAGAAGCCGTCCCACATGTGGTTGGTCTTCGAGAGGTGCTTCTGCACCTCGTAGAGCTTGGCCGCCTCGATCAGGGCGAGCGGATTCTCCTGCCCCTCGGCGATCCGGGTCTGGAGCGCCGAGTACACCTCCGCGAAGTTGATCGTCATCGGGGCGGCGTCGAAGGCCTTGAACATCGAGGTCCACATCGGGCTCGGCGGCACCCGGATCTTGAAGCCCTTGAAGTCGTCGGGGGCGAGGATCGGCCGCGACGACGAGGTGGTCTGGCGGAAGCCGTTCTCCCAGATCCGGTCGAAGGCGTAGAGGCCCGACTTGTCGATCCGGTCGCGCACGTGGGCGCCGAGATCGCCGTCCATCGCCGGCCAGAGCTTGTCGTAGGAGGTCCAGGCGAAGCCGACGCCGCTGATCGAGGCCGCTGGTACCAGGGTGGCGAGGATCAGGGGCGAGAGGGTGAAGAACTCGAGCGCCCCCGAGCGCAGCTGGCTCAGCATGTCGGTGTCGCCGCCGAGCTGGTTGTTGGGAAACAGCTTGATGTCGACCCGGCCGCCGGTCTCCTCCCGGATGCCGTCCGCGGCCTTCGCCATGTAGATCGTGAGCGGATGGCTGACCGGGGCGTTGTTCGCGGCCTTCAGGTTGAACTCCGCCGCCTGCACCCGGCTGACCCGGAGCACGGCCGGCGCCGCGACGGCGCCCGCGAGGGTGAGATGGAGCGCGCGGCGGCGCGTGATCGTGGTCATGGCGTCCTCCCTGGTAACCGGCTCGGCCTGCAAGGCCCGATCGGCAGCGTTCCCCCCGCGTCTGCCGCACGGGTCGACCCGCGCGGGTCTGCCGCAGGGTCCGAGGGCGCTTAAAGCACGTTTTCTTGCATGCCGACACCGGCAATCCGGCGGCGCGCGCGCGGATTTCCGCACCCGCCGGGGCGGCCGTCCACCCGGGACCCGGCGGGCCGCCCCGGCCCGCCGCGGACGCGCAATCATCGCCGCGCCCCGCATTTTAATCGATGCCTTAAGTGCGGGTTAATGAAAAATATATAGAAAAAGACCGTAGCTCCATAATACCAATGTCCATTAAGCTGCTCTAAATCAGCGAATGGCACGAATCTTTGTCATGGAAAAGTTGATCGCGTTGGCCGAGATGCTCGATGCCTTCCTGAACGGCAGCAACAACAGGTACGGCTCTCTGGACAACAATCTCAAAGGACGCGTGCGGGTCGAGCAAGTCGACGTCGCATTGCGGCTTGTTCCCTTCACGCTGCTCGTCAGTGTCGGCGTCGTCCAGGTGATCTCGTTCCTGTTCTGGACGCCCGGGAACCAGGTCTACATCGCGAGCCTCGAGGCTCTCGCCGTCCTGCTCGCCAGCGTGGCGCTCGCCCGGTGCTTGCGCTGGCGGTCGCGCCCGAAGCCGAGCGAGATCGGGCCGGGCCTGATCCACCAAGTCGTCGCCATGGCGCTCCTGTACGGCACGGTGCTGGCGTCGATCCCCGTGATGCTGTTCGCCCAGGCCGACGCGCATCAGCGTCTCCTCATCGCGGCCTCCTGCGCCGGGCTGATCTCCACCGGGATGAGCGCCGCCGTGATGCCGCGGGTCGCCATGAGCTTCTCGGGGCCGATCATCCTCGGCTCCTTCATCGGGCTCGCGATGACGGGGGAGCCCTTCTACATCTACGTGGCGCTGCTCCTCGCCTTCTACGCCGCGTTCATCGTCTTCACGATCCTGCACCTCAGCCGGCTCGTGACCATGCGCGTCGAGACGCAGGCCGACCTCGAGCGCCAGCAGGAATTCACCAACCTCCTCCTCAACGACTTCGAGGAGAATGCCAGCGACTGGCTCTGGGAGACCAACGCGGACCTGCGGCTCCAGCACGTCTCCGCCCGGCTGGTCCAGGTCGCGGGCTCCTCCGAGCGGCAGCTCCAGGGCCTGCCGCTCGAGCGCCTGTTCCTGCCGCCGGTGGGCGCCGGCCCCGCCCATCCGGGCACGCTCCTCTGGCACCACGTCGTCGAGCGCCAGGCGTTCCGCAACATCCTGCTGCCCGTCGAGATCGCCGGCGAGGCCCGCTGGTGGTCGATCAGCGGCAAGCCGATCTTCGACGCGGCCGGGAGCTTCGCGGGCTACCGGGGGGTCGGCTCCGACGTGACCGAGCGGCGCCACTCCGAGGAGCGCCTGTCCTACCTGGCGATGCACGATTCCCTGACCGAGCTGCCGAACCGGGTCTCTTTCCAGCAGGAGCTCGAGGCGGCGCGCGCGGCCCTGCGCGCCGGCGCGCCGTTCGCGGTGTTCTGCCTCGACCTCGACGAGTTCAAGAGCGTCAACGACAGCTTCGGGCACGCGGCCGGCGACGCGCTGCTCCAGGCGGTCGCCGAGCGGCTGCGGCACTTCGCCGGGCCCGGCACGGCCCTCGCCCGCCTCGCCGGCGACGAGTTCGCGATGCTGGTGCGGGCTCCGGCCCTGCTCGACCGGCCCGCCCTCGAATCCCTCGGCGCCCGGATCGTCGACGCGATCGGGGCGCCGTTCCACCTCGACGGCCTGCGCATGAGCATCGGCGTGAGCATCGGCATCGCCATCGCGCCCCAGGACGGCGACCAGGAGATCGTCCGGCGCGCCGACCTCGCGCTCTACCGCACCAAGAGCGGGGGCCGGCACGGCTACCGGTTCTACGAGGCCGAGATGGACGAGATCATCGAGGCGCGCCGCCTGCTCACGGCCGACCTGCGGGGCGCCCTCGACCGCAACGAGTTCCTGCTGCACTTCCAGCCCCTCGTCGACGCGAAGGATTCGTGCACCCGGGGCTTCGAGGCGCTGCTGCGCTGGAAGCACCCGACCCGGGGCTTCGTCTCGCCGGCGGAGTTCATCCCGCTCGCCGAGGAGACCGGCGTCATCATCCCGCTCGGCGAGTGGATCATCCGGGAGGCCTGCCGGATCGCCGCGACCTGGCCGCCCCGGATCAGCATCGCCGTCAACCTGTCGCCGATCCAGCTGCGCCACTCCGACGTGCCGGCGGTGGTCCGCACGGCGCTCGGCGAGAGCGGCCTCGACGCCGGCCGCCTCGAGATCGAGATCACGGAATCGGTCTTCCTCGAGGCGACCCCGGCCACGCTCGTCGCCCTGACGAAGCTGCGCGAGATGCGCCTGCGCCTGTCGCTCGACGATTTCGGCACCGGCTACTCGTCCCTGAGCTACCTGCGGCGGGCGTCCTTCGACAAGATCAAGATCGACCAGAGCTTCGTGCGCGACCTGCCCTGCGAGACGAGCAACCTCGCGATCATCCGGGCGATCGTCGACATGGCGACGAGCCTCGGCATGACGATCATCGCCGAGGGCGTCGAGACCGAGGCGCAGCGCGTCTGCCTGCTCCAGCAGGGCTGCCACCAGTTCCAGGGCTACCTGTTCAGCAAGCCGCTGCCCGCCGAGGAGGCCGCCGCCCTCATCGCCGCGCCCCCCCGCCGCCTGCTCGGGCGGCCCCACGCCGCCTGAGCGCCGGGCCGCCCCTCGGCGCCCGGGCGCCGGGCCCTCAGGGTCCCGGCTCCCACCCGGTCAGGGCTCGGCCGCCGCGGTCACCCGGGGGGGCGTCCCCGGGGCCGCCACGTCGCCGGCATGGGGCGATTCCCTCGGCCAGTACGGCAGGAAGCCCGCGATGATCGCCCGGGGGATGTCGAGCGGGCGGTACTGCACCGTGTCGACGAACATCAGGGATTGCTCGCCCCGGCCGAGGAGGCCGTGGCTGTCGCTGAAGATCTCGTGGGCCAGGGTGACGAACTTGCGGTTGTGCCGGGCGATCCGGACCCGCACCGTGACGTGCTCGAACTCCTTGATCTCGCGCCGGAAATCGTGGCTGAAGGAGCGGGTCAGCACGTAGTACTCGGTGGTCCGCAGGTCGAAGTCGGGCATGCAGGCGCTGAAGAACAGCTCCCGCGCCTTGCCGACCCAGCGGACGTAGTTGGCGAAGTAGACGTTCCCGACCGAGTTGGTGTCGTCGTAGGTCGGCACCAGGTGCAGGACGAACCAGTGCCCGTCGAAGCCGTGGGACACGATGGCGTTCTGGGTCGCCAGGGCGACCGCCGGGACGAGCGGGGTGACCTCCTCGGGGGCGGCCCCCCGCGCGGGCGGCCCGGGCGGCGCGGGCCGCACGAGCGCTGCGATCATCGGCAGGGCGCCGACGAGGCCGAGCAGGGGCGCGAGCGCCAGGAGGGCGCCGACCGGCGCCACGTAGCCCTGCAGGAACACGAGGCTCGCGGCGAGCCCGATCATCAGGCACAGCACCGGGTCGTAGCGGCGGGGCGCGCCGAAGGTCTCGCAGACGAGGCAGGCCGCGGCGCCGACGAGGAGCGTCGCGTAGGGCAGCATCAGGTACATCAGCGACAGGTTCGCCGCGACGGCCGCGAAGGCGACCGCGACCGCGCCGAGCGCCAGCCAGAGCGGCGACGCGACGAGCCCGGCCGGCACGAAGGCGAGGAGCGGCGAGGCGCTGCGCCGGGTGACCGACGTCATCAGCCAGCGCGTCGCGCAGTAGAAGCCGTCGATGGTCGAGGCGGCGGCCACCAGCGCCCACAGGACGTACGCGAGGGCCGCCGGGCCGAGCCCGTCGCGGGCGAGCGCGAGGGCGACCGCCGGCTGCGCGCCCGGCAGCCCGTCCGCCGACACCACGGTCCCGCCCGTGCCCGCCGCCGCCGCGAGGGCGGCGTTCAGCACGAGGAGGCCGAGGAACAGCGCGGCCCCGATCCCGTAGGCGGCCCGGACCGATCCGCCCTCGCGGTGGATCGCCACCGCGCGCTGCCATTGCTGCACGTCCATCCAGGGGCCGAGCAGGAAGCCCACGAGCGTCGGCAGGGCGAGACCGTAGAAGCGCGCGTCGAAGGCCGCCAGGGGAGGGGCCTCGCCCCCCGGCGCCGGCGGCATCCCGGCGAGCGCCGCGAGCGCCGCCGCGACCCCGACCACGAGGTAGGCGGCGTGGAGCAGACGCAAGGTTCCGATCTCGAGGGAATGCCCGATCGAGCAGGCGACCAGCATCAGCAGGACGACGCCGAGTGCCGCGGTCGAGCCCGTCAAGGGAAGCCACAGGTAGGCGACGATGCCGAACAGCGTGATGGAGACGGCGCCGAGCTGGCACAGCAGGAAGAGACCGGTGTAGGCGGTCTCGACCGCGGCGAAGATCTTGGCGGGGTCGCGGCCCGGTGCGCCCAGGAACCAACCGAACAGACCAAGTCCGACCGCGTTCGGCACCGCAAACGCCAAGAACCCGAGCCATCCGTAGGTTAAGGTGACGTGGATTGCGTAGAAAAATCCCAAACCCCACATCCACGAAAGTGAGATTGTCGGTACCCAAGACAAGGTGCGAAAATTCGGTACGGTCATTTCTTGGACGCGAGTTCTGCTGGCCTGGCAGCACATTAATCTGAATGAATGCGCTCGGGAATACGCTGCGTGAGCAGCCCTGCCCGATCGGCAGGGGCCGGGCCCGGGAACGTCCATCCCGGCCGCGCGCCCGCGCCGGGCCGCCGGCTTGGCCGGCCCGCGCCCTCAATTCGCCTTGCGGCGCGTCTCCGCGCTGGCGCGGCGCGCGAGCCCGCGGCCGATCTCGAGGAGCAGCATGTCGACGAGGCGGCGCAGGAAGGGCTGGTCCGCCACCTCGAGAATCGCCTCCCGGGCCTCCAGGCAGAGGTCGGCCGCCCGCTCGAGCGCGTCGGCCTGCGGGCGCCGCGCGGGCTCGGCCACGCGCACGCGCGGCGCCGACAGGTCGGCGGCGATGCCGCGGCCCCGCAGGGGCCGGCCGTCCGCGCCGCGATGGATCCGGCCCCGGATCAGCAGCGGGCGGAGCGCGCCGTCGGGGCGGCGCACCCGGAATTCCGCCGCGTAGTGGCCGCCCGGCATGCGCTCGGCCTCGTGCATGTGGGCGCGGACGCGCGCGCGGTCCTCCCCATCGAGGCAGCCCAGGAATTCGTCGAGGCCGTATCCGCTCTCCGCCTGCAACGGATCGAGCCCGAACAGTTCGGCCGTGAGCGTGTCCGCGTAGAGCCTGTCGCCCGGAATGTCCCGGTCCCAGGTGCCGGTGGTCTCGGGCGAGCACAGGAGCATCGCATGATCCTGATGGCTGGAGTGGGAGCGCGCGCCGGCGGCAGGGCATCTGGCACGCTCCGGGCGGTTCGGCACTCGGGCCCGCCGCGGCCTCAAAGCGAAACAACGCCGACGGTCACACTCTCTGAGGAATTCTGCACGAAATCAACGCTGTTCGGCCCTCATTCGCTTACAAAACGACTTCCACTTTGCTGACGACGCCAGTCATGCTGCCGCACTATTCCGAGAAAACTCGGATTGCACACCCTCCACGGCAGCGATCGTGCCGGCCGGAGGCGCGACGGGGCGGCGGCGCGCCGCCCCGTCGCGCGGCCCCCGGCGCCTCGGGTCGGCCCCGCGCCGCGATGCCGCACGAAGCCGTCGCGCCGGGCATCGTCGCGCCGGGCACCGGCCCGCCGGGAGGCCGCGTGCCGCCGCCTCGGCCGGATCCCGGCCCCGGATCTGCGCTCGCGGCGCCGGCCGGAGGGTGCGTTCCCGCCCCGTCCGAGCGCGCCGTGACCGGTCGCGACGTTCTGTATCGTCCACATGCGGGTGTGCAACCAGGGAGCGAAATGCCGCGGCGGGGCGGCCCGCCGGGAGACCCGGGCCCCGCCGCGTCCCGCCCGCCGCGCCGGCGCTCCCCGGTATCCACCCCGGGCCGAAATGCTCTAAGGGGGTGGCCCGCGCGCCGCAGCGCCGCCCCCGGCCCGACCGGGCGGACGCTGCGCGCTCACCGTGTCGCCGCGCGGCCGGGGCCGAGCCGCTGGGCTCGGGCCCGGCCGGGCCCGAAGGCTCGCCATGCTGCTCGTCCGCTCGCTCCTGTTCAACGTCCTGTTCTACCTCGCCACCGCCGTGATGATGATCGGCGGCCTGCCGGCCCTGGCCTCGCGCCGCGGCGTGATCCGCCTCGCCCAGGTCTGGGCCCGGGTGATGCTGTGGCTGCTGCGGGTGATCGTCGGCCTGCGCGTCGAGTTCCGGGGCCTCGAGCACCGCCCGCCGGGGGGATTCGTGGTCGCGGCCAAGCACCAATCCGCCCTGGAGACGCTCGCCCTCGTCACCGTGCTCGACGATTTCACCTACATCCTCAAGCGGGAGTTGCAATGGCTGCCGCTGTTCGGCTGGTACCTGTCGCGGGGCGGGATGGTGGCGATCGACCGCTCCAAGGGCTCGCGCGCCCTGGTGCTGATGAACGAGGAGGCCGCCGCCGCCATGGCGGAGGGCCGCCAGCTCATCATCTTTCCGGAGGGCACGCGGCGCCCCCCGGGGGCGCCGCCGGCCTACAAGTACGGCGTCGCCCACCTGTACGACCGCCTCGGGGTGCCGTGCCAGCCGGTAGCCGTGAACACCGGCCTGTTCTGGCGCCGGCGCAGCGTCCTGCGCCGCCCCGGAACCGCCGTCATCGCGTTCCTGCCGCCGATCCCGCCGGGGCTCGCCCGCGACGCCTTCTACCCGCTGCTCCAGGAGCGGATCGAGGCGGCCACGGAGGCGCTGCTGCGCGAGGCCGCCCCGGCCGGTGCCGCCCGTGACGCCGTGGCGACGGGTCCGACGCCCGCCGCGTGAGAGCCTGCGCCGGACGCCCGCGCCCGCCCGCAGCGGCGCGGTCCGCCGGACGGCCCGGCCGCCGCCTCGCCTGGGAGGCCCC